>JAVCCB010000078.1 GCA_030765685.1 Candidatus Tantalella remota
AAATGCAGTCCCCTCGTTGTTCCTTTTATCCTGGTTATGGAGTGGTTGATCTGGACAATAGGTTTGTTCACCCCGATCTCACTTAACTCCTCGGCACAGAACAACCTGGCAAACGCCCCCCTGTCGTCTCCAAAAGTTTTCCTTTCGGCAATCCATAATCCTGATATAAATGTTGGGCCAAAAATAAAACGTTTTTTCATGCCTTCCCTCCACGCATATACTCCTCAATCTGATCCGAGGAGTATTTATGCATGTCTATTTTATCTTGCCATGCCTTATACCATTCAATCGTTTTCCTCAATGCTAACGAAAGATCCATTCGCGGATGCCACCCCAATAAGGAACCTGCCTTCTTCGAATCCAGCCGTAAATACGAGGCTTCATGGAGTTGGGGCTTCTGGACAACTTTCCAGGACAACCCTCCCTCCCACGATTCATTTATTTTTTCCAATATCCATTTAACCGGTTTTTCATTCTTTTCCCCTGGGCCAAAATTCCAAGCTCCGGAAAAACCAGGGCCCTCTTCATAGAGCTTCTTTGCAAGCAAAAGATACCCACAAAGCGGTTCTAAAACGTGCTGCCAGGGTCTTACCGCATCGGGGTACCTTATAATGGTTTCTTTACCCGACATGGCGGCTTTCAAACAATCCGGGACCAATCTGTCCTTGTTCCAATCTCCACCACCGATAACATTTCCCGACCTCACTGATGCCAATGCTGTGTTGTGCCGCTTGCCGTAATCTCCTGCGGAAAAAAAAGATCTGCTATATGCCCCCGCAACCAGTTCCGCGCATCCCTTACTCGAACTATAAGGATCATACCCTCCCATAGGATCACTTTCGCTATAGGGCCTGTTTTCTCCATGATTCTCATAACACTTATCACTGGTTACGTTCACTACAGATCTTACAAACGATGATTCCCGACACACCTCAAACATATTGACCGTACCAATAACATTAGTTTCATAAGTAGCTACTGGCTCCTCATAAGAATTCCTAACAAGAGACTGGGCAGCCATATGTATCACTATTTCAGGCCTAAAATCCATAAAAAATGATTTGAAATTTCCCTTGTCGCGTATGTCACCTTTACCACTGATCATCCTGCCCTCAAGGCCTAATATGCCATAAAGACTTGGATCCGTATTAGGCTCCAGCGCATAACCTGCCACTTCAGCCCCAAGCTCGAGAAGCCACAAAGAAAGCCATGCCCCCTTAAAACCAGTATGCCCTGTCATCAAAACTTTTTTACCTTTATAAAATTTTTTAAGATCTTGAAACATTGTATTTACCAACCCTTCCATGAGGCCTTATTGCTTTCCCAAAGATTATTAAGGAATTCTACATCACGTATGGTATCCATACACACCCAAAAGTCAGAATGTCTATAAACCCTCAGTTCTCCTTCTTCTGCAAGATGTTCAAGCGGACCTATTTCAAAATCACAATTATCATTTTCACTAAGATAATCAAATATCTTGCGGTTGAGAACATAAAAACCACCGTTTACAAGTCCTACGCTGTCTTCGGGCTTCTCAGAAAAATTCTCAACCACATCTCCATCTACTTTAAGTTCACCAAATCGAGAAGCTGGATTAATCCCAGTAAGTGTGGCTAATTTCCCATGATTACGATGAAATTTCAATAAAGAACTCATGTTCACATTAGCCAACCCATCCCCATACGTTAACATAAACTCTTCTCCATCAATGTATTTCTCTATTTTTTTTAACCTAGCTCCTTTTAATGCTTTGTCCCCCGTATCAGCCAAGGTAACATTCCATCCATCTTCATCATGGTTGCTGTGTATTTCAACTTGTTTTCTCTCCCCTAACTTGATGGTAAAATCATTATTAAGAACTTCGTAATTGTAAAAAAACTCTTTAATAATTTCTCCCTTATATCCCAGACAAAGAATAAATTCCTTAAATCCATATAACGAATAGCTTTTCATTATGTGCCATAAAATAGGACGTCCACCTATCTCAACCATAGGTTTTGGTTTAAATTCAGTCTCTTCCCTTAGTCTTGTTCCTAACCCCCCACATAAAATTACAACTTTCATATAGTTCTTCCCCTCTTCAAATTTAACGAATAACTACTTTTCTTCACCCAAAATATTCAATTGCTCTTTTAATGTTTCTATTTCGTACTTAATCTTATTGTGTTCCTCTATTTTTCTTTGCAAAAACTGTCGTGTAATATCAGCTTTTTCGGTAACACCTTTAGGCGTAAGAATATACAAATATCCTTTTTTATTGTTGGATCTTTTAAATCTTTCTAGTTTAACTAAGCCTGTCTCTACCAAAGATTTTACAAGAAAATTAACTTTTCCAAGACTAACATCAAGCCTTTCAACTAGCTCACGCTGTGTGGCTTCTGGATTTCCATTAATATGATTAAGTATTTTTAAGGTTTCTTCGAGGTTTTTCATGGTTGGTCACAGATGATCACAGATAACTTCACTGATGGTCGCTAATTAAACTAATACAGATTATCACAGATATTTGCCTTTGTTCAGATTGTGAACGCTAATAAAATCAATACTTTTTGTTTGTTCAACGAGTGAACATTGTACTATCATTGGAGTTTGGGCACAAGGACTTTTTAGCTGTCAGCTGTCGGCCATCAGCTATTAGCAGAGATTTGCATTGTAAGTTATTTATTCGTAGATATTTATGTATTTTGATAAATTTGGTAGATTTTCTTAATTAGAGGCTCGAGGCGTGAGGCGAAAGGCTAGAGGCAGGAAAATTTATTTGGTTTGGTCTTTGCTTAAGTACTTCTGGTAAATATCTTTATACATAGGACTATAAGGTTTAAGGGTAGTTGCTTTTTCTAACTCTGAGAGGATGAGTTGCTGGGTGAAAATGTTTGGACGGGTGGATAAACGTTCGGCTGTTAACGCATATAATAGATGATACTGTGCCCAGGAAGGGCAAAGGTTGATGCATCGTCTAAGTAGGTGCAATTGTTGTTCTCGTATGTCGTATTTCGTATGTCGTATTTCGTTCTTTGCTAGCAAATGAAGTATTTTGTATTTTTGATAGTATAATGCTGCGTTTGTGGAATCCAGCCTGGTAGCAACATTAAGATATGCTACCCCCTGCTCCGGAGCTATATCGCCTACTTTAGCAGCCATGGACATGGAATAGAGGCGATCGGCGGTCATTATTGTGACTACCCTCACTGCGAATATGAGCGAGAAAACAATAATTATCCAACGTGTAAGCTTCTTCTTCATAATAAATCTCTACTTAGTACCGAGTATCGGGTTTTTAGCTTTCCAAATCCCCTTACATCCTATCTAATCCCTGATAACCTGATCCCCTGATAACCCGATGCCCTAACCTCTCTCCCTCAACCTCTTATACGCCTGACGAAATCGCCTCACATACCACCCCAGAAATATGATAATCGTCCCCCAGCCAAAAAGTCCCATTTCGGAAATAAGCTGCAAATAATCACAATGGGCCTGGTTCAAAAAACCCCAGTGAATAGCAAAAGTTCGATATATCGAAAACCCATATCTATAACATCCAGGTCCAACTCCAGTCATAGAGTAGTCTCGCCACATATTTACAGTATCAAGCCACATATCCGGCCTAATCTGGTTAAGAACAGCACTTTCGGATATAAATAACTTAATTACATCGTTAAGCCCTTTGAATCTGTTTAAAGTTTCCTCTGGCCCCACCCAGGCGAACATTATCACTATGAGCATTACGACTACCACTGATGTAATCAATAGCCTTTTCCTTTTTCGTGATTCTATATTAGCTATTGATATCCCTGAAAAAACTACAAAGGCAGCACAAAAACTCATAATGCCGCCTCTTGATGTTGACATAAAAAGTGAGGTTGTCATTAGAATCGTTAAAAAAAGATATAAAAGAACACTATTAGCTTCTTTCGATGAGAACCAGATTATCTTATCCTTGAGTTTCCTGATATATGCAAGTGACGATTGCGCGATCAGCGAAATAAATTTACCAAGCGCTAGGAAGATACACATCTCCATATATCCAGCGTAATGGTCATAGTTTACGTATGGGCCAAAGTGGGAGCCGCCTTTGGTTATTAGCCAGTAGAGCTTGCCGTTATAGCTGAGTTTTTGGAGAATGGAAAAGACGGCAATGACGAAGGCGATGATAATGATCGCATTGACTAGCTTGCTTAGGAATCGATAGTTAATCGTATCACGTATCGCGTATCTCGTATCTCGCGGGCTACCCTTCCTATATGTTATTCCTGTGACTATTGCTAGCATAACGGTGAAGTAGATGGCGTTTGCGGGGATCTGGAGGTTGAAGTCTACGAGACTGTGGAGGAGTATGCTTAATACGCTACAGAGAGCGCCTAGGAGGAGGAAGTTGGAGGTTTTGCGATTCATGTAATTCTGAGCGCGAATATGGTCGTCTGACATATTTGTATCTCGTATCTCGTATCTCGTATCTCGCGGACTTATTATCTTGGACACTACCACTAAAAAGAGCATGATGTAGGTTGGGAATTTTATTAAGTATGTTATGGTTGCTCTTGGATATAAACTGAGCGGGAACCAGGATGTGGGGTCGAGTGTGTACGCTTCGCGTAGTTTGTAAGTGTTTGGGCTAATTAGGCTTATGAGTTTTGCGGGCAAAGGCACTATGTAGAAGAAGATGATGCCGAGGAGTATTAGCATGCCTACAGAGAGCGGGATTTTTAGGACATGCAGGAGCTTGTTACCAGTATTTAGTATTTTGTATTCAGTATTTAGTGTCGAACTGGGCTCACTACTATTCAAAAAGTGGAGATTAAAAAGTATTAGTGAAACTAGTGCTATTGTGCAGTAGGCCCAGGTGTGGACTGAGGCTAGGGCGAGAGGAGCAAAAAGGAGTATGCCGATTAGGAGGATGTCTTCTATGGTTGTGCGATTAAGTCTCATTGTTAGATGCTAGATTCTGGATACTAGATTCTAGTTTTGGGTGTTGAGTTACTCAAAGTTTATAAGGGGATTACAGAGATTAAAAAGAAGATTTCGGAGATACATCTTTGTAATCTTATTAAATCACCGTAATCAACATGTAAAAAACACTTATTACCTTAGTATATTATGCTTCTAAGGTTTGGTCCTGATCGGATTCTTTTTTCTTACTTTTCTTGGACTTTGACTTGTCGGCATCTTCGCCGTAGTGACCGTATTTTTTGCCATAGTAATGATAGTAGTAGTGATATCCACCACCTCTTGCTGTCTCAACCATATTTAAAACAGTTCCAATAATCTCAGAAGAGTTAACGTGTTCCAGTATCTCTTTTGTTTTTAATACAGCGTTGCGATTAGTCTCACCGGCTCTTACAACGACAACAACCCCGTCCACTTTGCCGGACAAAACAACTGCGTCGGTAACAGCCAAAACAGGCGGCGTATCGACAAGTATTCTATCGTATTTTTCGCCAAGTTTTTTCAAAAGTTCATCCATCTTTTTCGAACCCAATAGTTCTGATGGATTCGGCGGGATAGCGCCACATGCTATAACATCAAGGTTCTCTATGTCGGTTTTGTGTATTACCTTGTCCAACTCTTCATTACCTGCCAGCACTTCTGTCATTCCATGCTCGGTGCTGATATTAAAATTCTTCTCGATCTTGGGTTGCCTCAAGTCCGCGTCAATAAGAATGGTCTTTTCCCCGGATTGGGCCATCACTATAGCAAGGTTAATAACCGTGGTCGTTTTCCCCTCCTGGGGTCCGGCACTTGTACAGAGGATCACTTTACGTTTATGTTCAACAGCTGTGAAAATTATGCTGGTTCGCAAACTCCTGTACGCTTCCGCAGTGGTTGATCGGGGTTTTTGGTTCGAGATAAATTCCGGTTGTATATTTTTCTCATCGTCCTTAGTCGGAAACGCTATAGACCCCAAAACCGGAAGTCTTAAGTGATTTTTAACATCTTCGGGAGTCTTAATGCTTTGATCCAGTCCTTCGATCAAAAAAGCAAGGCCACTGCCGCCCATTATTCCAATAAAAAAAGCGATAATAAGGTTACGTTTTTTCTTGGGTTTTGACGGGTGTTCCGGCACGATAGCCTTGTCTATTATGCGAATATTCGTGGTCTTAAGCTCGCCTGTGACTGCAGTCTCACCAATACGTCTAAGAAACGAATTATATATTTTCCTGTTCATATCCACTTCACGCTTGAGCATATTGTATTTTATCTCTTTATCACTCGCATTCAGTTCCTTTTCCTTTTCTGAATCTATTTTTCGCTCCACCGAGTCTATTTCAGTTTTTATGGCAATTATCTCCGGGTGTTTACTTTTATAGTACTGCAAATTCTCAGAAAGCGATATTTCGAGTTCCGCCTTCTTCTCATACAGCTTCTGAAGCATACTTGCCTCACTATCAGCGTCAGCTACGACCTCTTTGTTTGCTTTCCTGTATTCCAGTGATTGCTGTTCAGCTTTTTCAAGTCTCGTTTTGGCATCCTTTATTTTATCCTGAAGCCAGCCCGAAGCATATTGTGAAGCATCGTATTGGGTATCTAAAAGATACGATATATAATTTTCTGCCCACAGATTAGCGATCTTTGCCGCCAAAACAGGACTCACATCCTCGACTTTAATACTGACGAGCTGCGTGTTCGGTATAGGATTAATACTGACTCTTCCTAAAAGTGCTCTTACCCGTTGGTCCTTAGTAATAGGGGGCTTATCTTGTTTATTTTTCTGTTCGCGCCCTCCAAACTCACTCCATGGTTGGTACCCGCCAAGCTCATCGTTGACCCTTTCGGCTATCACACGACTTTTGAGTATCTTATACTGGGTCTGGTAATATTCTCTCCCCGTGAAGGTCTCTGGGGTAACTTGCTCTATATTTACCACGCGCGGGGCCTCTTTTTCAATAAGCACCTGCACGCTCGATTCATAAACCGGTTTCATGAGAAAAACACGTATCAAGGCGACTGTACATAAAATAAGTGTACATGAAATTATAAGCCATTTTCGCTCAAGTAGTACGCGTACGTATTCACGCAGGTCGATTTCTTGTTCGAGGAATGGATTTTGTTGTTGGTTTTCCATGGTTAACCTTTGTTACACAGATGATCACTGATGTTTTTACTGATGATCACAGATGTAGCACCCTATGTGTAAATTAAACGTTTGATTCCTACTTTACTTGTTCCAAAATTTGCGAGTAAAACCAACTTATACTTTGTACCCCTCACATAATAGTACACTTGATCCTGCATCGCTTTAGTTATTGACGGAGTTGCTTTAATTTCAAGTATAACCTTGTCGTCTATTATGAAATCAGGCCGATATAATCCTATTTTTTTGCCCTTGTACTGTACCTTGATTCCCTTTTCTTCCTCAAAAGCTATATCTCTATTGCTAAACTCAATTGCAAGGGCTTTGTGGTAAATAACCTCTTTGTGTACTGAACCTAATTCTTTATGGACTTCGTATAACGCGCCGATGATTTTATATGTCAAATCCTCATAAATATATTTCTTATCTGCGCTCATCTGCCATAATCTGCGATTATCTGTGTTCTAAAAGAAGCTTTCTGATACTGTTACTATATCTCCAGGCTGAAGGCGGATATCGTCTTCTTCTTTGCCCTTATTTATAATATCGTTTACTTTTACCTGCATTTTCTTTTTTGTTCCATCCAGCTTGGTACGTATCACCCACACATTATTCGTATGAGCAAGCTTTGTAAAGCCGCCTGCTTTAGATATCAATTCTACGACTGTAAGCCTGCCTTTAATTTCATAGGCTCCCGGTTCTTCTACCTGGCCTAATATGGAAACCGTACTATACTGTTTAATAAAAATAGATACCTGTGGATTTACAAAATAGTCTTTTGCTAACAATTCTGTTATCAGGGTTTCTGCTTCTGACACGGTAAGACCACTTAATTTAATTTCACCTAAAAGTGGAAAAGTTATATACCCATTAGCAGAAACCCTTGCCTTCCTCTCCAGACCTTCCTCTTTGCCATAATAGACGTCGATCTGTAGGACGTTTTCAGGCCCGATCTGGTAGTCGGATTGGATAGCCTTGGCGGACTCAGCTTTTTGGGCCGCATGAACAAGTCCGCAGGTTGAGACTAAGATTGAGGTTAAGACCATTGTCTGTATAGTTAATTTGAGTGCTCTCATGGTAAGGGGTATTATATTACATTCAGTACATAAGTCAATAGGGATATTTGGATTAAGCGATATTTTTGGGAATTGGGAATGGGGAATTGTGTCAGAGATTACAGAGATTTGAGTAGATTACGGAGATGGATAGCTTGGCGCAGGACGCTGGGCGCGGGGGCGGGAATAGATGCAGGGGATCAGGAAATCAGGGTATCCGGGACTAGGGTATCAGGATATAGGGATATTAGGGACAAAAAACTGAGGGCTGGGAGCCCGCCAACTCGTCATTGAGGGCATAAATGGCACAGAATGTTGTTTTTATGCCCTCAATTGATAAATAGTAGTCGTAGTTTTGTGGGTAGTGTGATAACTGATTCTTAGTTATCCAAGCTTTGTGGTCATCCTGCAAGGATGTCCATAAAGCGTCACTATCCACAATGTCTGGTTTTTATGTTTTTGTTGTTTAAAAAGCAATGCTATTTAGAAAGATTGGGGGAGGTTCTTGTAGGGATTACGGAGATTTGGGTTAAAGATTACGGAGATTGAGATAGATTACGGAGATGGGAGATGGGAACGAAAATATGGGTTTTATGGCATAAGGAATTTCTGGAAATTTTCGCGGGTTAAGAGTTCTACAGTGCTGCCCGGATAGGCATCAATAAAATCTTTTGGTATGTCATACCGCCTTGGATTAAGCTTGAACTCAAAGCCTTCCAGCTTCCCCCCACTCTCTTCAATGTAATCGATCTCTTTTTGTTGGTGGGTCCTCCAAAAATATACGTTCTTCCTTATCCCAAGATTAGAGTTTCGTTTGATCCTCTCGGATATCATAAAATTCTCGAAAAGCGCTCCGGCGTCGTTACGTATGTTAAGCATATTAAGGTTGTTTACCAAGGCGTTCCTTACTCCCGTGTCATAAAAATATATTTTCCTGAGTTTCTTAAGTTCGTTGCGAAGGTTGCGGCTGAAGGGCATCAAGCGGAAGATAACGAAGGCCTGTTCGAGTATATTAAGGTAACTTTCGACGGTTTTTTTGTCTATTCCAACTGAAACCGAAAGTTCGTTATAGGAAACTTCGTTTCCTACCTGAAGAGCCAACGCCTGCAGAAGGTGCAAGAGAACGTCATGTTTTTTAATGTTCTGGTATGCCAGGACGTCTTTGTAGAGATAGCTGTCCGCCAGTTGGGCCAGCACGTTTGGATCTTCCTTGATCACCACTTCGGGGTACATCCCATATATGATGCGTCTCTCCAAAAGCCGCGTAATCTCGTTCGGCGCATATAACCGGGAAAGTTCATGAACACTGAACGGGTACAAATGAAATTCTATCTTCCTTCCCGTAAGAGGCTCTTTTATCCTGTCTGAGAGTTCGAACGATGAAGAACCCGTCGCGATGACCTGTAATACAGGAATGTTATCCGCTATTAGTTTAAGCGTAAGTCCGATATTCTCAACGCGCTGGGCCTCGTCAATAACAACCAGCTTCTTTCCGGAAAGATATGCCCTTAGTTCCGTTGAAGTCTTACCGGTGAGATTTTGCCGCACATCTATCTCATCACAGTTCAGATAAAGTGAGTCCTTCGGATGCTCCTTGATTATCATTTTAACCAGGGTCGTCTTCCCTGCCTGTCTCGGACCATATATTATGATTATTTTACCCTTGGAAAGTGAAGAAATAATTAGTTTCTCTATGTCACGGCGGATAAGCATTGAAATCTCCTTATTTCTATTATTTTGGGGATTAAAGTCCCTTAAATACTTAAAAAGTATACCATAATAAATGTCCCAAGGCAAGGTGGGGGATTGGTTTTCACAGATGATCACAGATTGTCAAGGATTACGGAGATGGGAATTGGGATAGAGGGCGCAAATTAGATGCTAGATGCGGGATGCTAGTAGAAACAAAGGATATTAGGGAATTAGGGACTGGGTTATCGGGATATCAGGGACCAGGGAGGAGCATATTATAGTACCGGGTATCCCGCCTTCGCTGAAGCTTCCACCTTCGCCAAGGCTACGGCGGACGAGTCGGCGGACAGGCGGGTACCGAGTATCGGGCATGAAAGGAAAAAGTAAAAAGGAAAAGGGAAAAAGGATTGGTTGGGGCTGAGATACAGGGATTACGGAGATGGGGGTTGGAATAGAGGGCGCAAATTAGATGCTGGATTCTCGATGCTAGATGCTGGTTCTTCGCCGGACGCCTTGTTTGATTCTAGATTCTCGATTCTAGATGCTGGTTCAGGGGATCTGGGGATTCGGGACTGGGTTATTGGGATATCAGGGACGTTCAGCAAATTGGGATTACAAATTAGGTACCGAGTATCGAGTACCGGGTATCCCGCCTTCGCTGAAGCTTCCACCTTCGCCAAGGCTACGGCGGACAGGCAGGATGACAGCGGTGGGGATTCGGGATTCGTAAGGCGGTATAGAGCTAACTTATTCTAACCCAAATATTTATGACGTAACTCCTTTATTTGCAAAAAAGTATCAAGTGCGGATGGTTACATTTAGTAACAGATAATTACAGGTGTTTTGATGCTGTATGGTCTCTGCTTGGGCACTCACGAAACATGTTTTACGCCTTCTGCATTTCTCTTTTTTCCTTCAAAGGAACCGATATGTGAATTTCGTCACTATCTTCCTTTAAAGTCTTTTTGTTTACATTTCTTATAATGCTGATATTCTCACCAACAATTTCAATGAATTTATTCAGCGTACTTTCACAAACCTTGATAGCACCAGTACTCATAGCATTGTCACCCTTACTTATAAATACCAATTTCGTCAAATACTCTCTAATGCGACAAATATGATAATTTATCAACTCCGTAATCTTTACATTTTTGTTTCTGTATCCAAGTTCCAGCTGCAAATTTAAGACCTTTCCATATTCAAGTAAATCTTTAACCGAGATTTGATCGTCATAAGACATTTCAAGTTTAGAAATTTTACTTTGAGTGCATCCCATTTTTTTTGCCATTTCTTTTTGCGTTAAACAGTTATCACAACGTAAAAATACAAGAAAATTTGCTAACTGTCTTTTTTTTATTTCCTTCTTAGTCTGCGCTCTAACCCTAGGATTTTGCGACACGCTTTTCATTAAACTATTTAAATCACTGTGTCTTTTACTCATGATCACTCCTTATTTTTTTTATTTGATCTCGACAATGTTTTATATCTTTTTGCTGAGTATTTTTATCACCAATTATTAACAAATAAACTATACTGGTCTTTAAATCTGGATAAAAATATAGCCTTGTCTCCTTTAATTTTCTTTTTGGTGTTTTTTGATCTACTGCTATTAACCCTTTTCTTTCATCATGAACATAACTTGCTGAAATTTGCAAAGGGTTAACTCCTTTCTCCAATAACTGCATGTAATTAATTAAATTAACCATTGCAACTATTGCTTCTTCCTCGTGTTTCTTCTCATATCTTTTATAAGTTGTTGAAAATTTTACCGTTTCTTCAATATTCCATTCAAGCATAACTGTCTCCTTTTCATTAACTATTATAATGGTTTTTCAACAAAAGACAACATATATATTCCTAAATGGAATATTGCTTGTATCTCGTCCTCCCTGGCTTCTCTCGTTTGGTAATCCATTTTTCAATCTGGGATTCTTTAAACCTAAGAATTCCTCCAATCCTTAATATGCGGCACAAACCCATAATGAACCCATTTATACACCAAAGGTTTTTTGACCTGCAATATCTCGCAAATATCTTTAACAGTTAGCAACTTTTCCATATGGGTTAGAATGCCTTATTCTCTTCGCTCTCGCAGTCCTCCTTCGCCGGTCTACTTGTATATTATCGGGCTACCAGCCTTCGCTAAATCACTTATTCTTATCCAGCTTCGGCTGGCTTCGCGGCGGACAGGCAGGATGACAGCGGTGGGGCTCCGGGGGGAGGGAGCCCGCCAACGCGTCATTGCGGGCATAAAGGTCACAGAATGTTGTTTTTATGCCCTAAATTGATAAATAGTAGTCGTAGTTTTGTGGGTAGTGTGGATAACTGATTCTTAGTTATCCAAGCTTTGTGGTCATCCTGCAAGGGTGTCCATAAAGCGTCACTATCCACAATGTTTGGTTTTTATGTTTTTGTTGTGTAAAAAGTAGTGCCGTTTAAAAAGATTGGTGGGTTCTTGTAGGGATTACGGAGATTGGTATAAAGATTACGGAGATAGATAGCTTGGCGCAGGGCGACTGGGAGATAAATCAGATCCTTCGACTCGGCCCTTTGGGCCTCGCTTCCGCCTTCCTCCTTCCACCTTCGCCCACCCCTTTTTATAGTATCTGGCTTCGGCGGACACGTCGCCAACCTATTTAGATTATATCTGGCTACGGCGGACTTCGTCGCAGAGGCTACCAGCCTTCGCTAAATCACTTATTCTTATCCAGCTTCGGCTGGCTTCGCGGCGGACAGGCAGGATGACAGGGGTGGGGCTCAGGGGGCGGGGAGCCCGCCAACGCGTCATTGCGGGCATAAATGGGACAGAATGTTGTTTTTATGCCCTAAATTGATAAATAGTAGTCGTAGTTTTGTGGGTAGTGTGGATAACTGATTCTTAGTTATCCAAGCTTTGTGGTCATCCTGCAAGGATGTCCATAAAGCGTCACTATCCACAATGTTTAGTTTTTGCGGTAGATGGGGAATGTAGGATATCAGGAGACAAGCCTGAACGTCATTCCCGCGAAGGCGGGAATCCTATAGAAATAATATTTTTAAGTGATCCCCGCTTAAAGCATGCGGGGATGACGACGTGTTAGATCCCTCGACTCAGCCTGCGGCCTCGCTTCCGCCTTCGCCGAGGCTACGGCGGACAGGCAGGATGACAGGGGGGGGACTGTGGCGGACAGGCGGGATGACAGCTGTGAGGCGGGGGGGGGAGTTATTGCGTTATTGGAGTAAGTTTTTCTTCGAACAGGGAAAAACCGTTCTCATTGTAATAACGACGGGTTTCGGGATCAAGAATAGAGCCGAGCTTTACTTTATAATCCTGTTGTTTGAATGCCTGGATAGTCTTTGCAAGTTTTATGGCATCTTCCCGTGAGACAGGAGGTAATTTTATTCCTTTTCTTATCAGGAATTCAAGGTCAAAAAAGTCTCTCATCTCCCCTCTTCCCAAAGCGGCCGCTATCTTGTTATACATTGCCTGTTCCAGAGTGTGGGTTTTCAAAAGAACCTGTTTATCGGTAAACCCGGAATAAGCAATGTGTTCCTGCCAGTCACAGTCTTTCTGTTCCTTGCGCACCTCTATCTTAAGAAGACGAGGATATACCGGAGATCTGAGCTCAAACAGTAAAGTATTGAATTTATCGCACGCATCCGTAAGTTCATATCTTTCGGAAAGTGTTTTTTTGATCGTCGAGAAAAATTTTCCCGTATCTGTCTCTTTTATAAACCAGAAATCCAAGTCAACGGAATACCTGTTAAGCTCATAACAAAGACGGAGCATGGTACCTCCCCCGAAAACAAGATCTTGAAGTATCTTTTTAGAGTTCATGAATTCAAGCACTTCCATCTCGAAGATCTCATGTTGCTTCAGGATATCCATTTTTCCGCCTCCCTTCTTACCTTTTTGGGAAATAATGTCCATAATCTTTTAAGATTTTCACGCTCCATTTTTCCTTTGTCTATCGCGCTTATATCGAAAGAATATTTACCCATAAGAGACAGATAAAGGCTGTCCAGGAAAGCTTTTTCCGGTAGAGCAATAAAAAAATCTTTCTCTCTTGTAAACCCGGAATAAAGCTTCTTGCTAATCCTTATGTAATTAAATGAAGTATCAATTAAATTAACGGTCTTTGTCCTTTTAAGAGCGATTGATTCAATATAGCCCTGCTGCAACTGAGTGCTGATACCATAATAAGATAAGGCCGTCCCTAAAGAAATATACGACGGCACTTGCAAAATATTGGCTAAAGAATAAAGATCTTTTTCACCAAGGGTATTCCATTTATTTTTAAGTACGTAGAGTCCCCTCTTAACCCTTATGATATACCCCTTAGCGCAGTATCTCGAGGCAGAGACATTCGCTGATTTTAGGGTTACTCCCAAGGCTCTCGATATATCGTTGGTAGTAAAATACAGCTTGCCTATAGTTTCTAATTTCTGAATATTCATAAGTATACCTAGTTGACACTATTGTTAATTAAGTATACTTGGTGTTTGGGTGGAAGTCAAGGGGGTTGAGGGATTGCGGAGATTGAGATAGATTTCGGAGATGGGGGTTGGGATAGAGGGCACAAATTAGATGCTAGATTCTGGATGCTAGTGAGCTGTGGGCGCAAATTAGATGCTCGTAGGAGCTTTCATACTTAACCCGCATATATAAAAATAAGGATATCAGGGGATCGGGGGATTAGGGACTAGGTTATCGGGACATCAGGGAGGAGCATATTACAGTACCGAGTATCGGGTACCGGGTATCCCGCCTTCGCTAGAAGCTACGGCGGACAGGCAGGATGACAGCGGGGGGCCGCCAACTCGTCCTTGCGGGCATAAAGGTGTCACAGAATGTTGTTTTTATGCCCTAAATTGATAAATAGTAGTCGTAGTTTTGTGGGTAGTGTGGATAACTGATTCTTAGTTATCCAAGCTTTGTGGTCATCCTACAAGGATGTCCATAAAGCGTCACTATCCACAATGTTTAGTTTTTGCGCTTTTGTTGTTTAATGAATATCATTATAAAAAGAGATTGCTTCCTCCTTCGCCAGTCTATTTGCATATTATCGGGCTTCCGCCTTCGCTAAAGCTATGGCGGACAAGTCGGCGGACTTTGTCGGACCTCACATGGCTCGGTCCTCGCAATGACGACGTGTTAGATTCCTCGACTCGCTCTGCTCGGTCGGGATGACAGCGGTGGGGCGCTGGGGGTTGGGCGCCGGGTGATATCCTGATCATTCTCCCAATAACTCGCGGGATAAGCGATGGAGATCTGTATTCGCAAGAGCCAATACCTTCTTCTTAACCACGCGAGAGTAGTATTCCTTTTCTGTCTTGGTGAGAACCTCACCTCTCAGTTTTTTTAGGAATAATTCTTTTTGCTTTGGTGAAAATACCTGCGACATGGCATATTCCAGCCCCAGATCTTCCTTAGCCGAAAGAAGATCGCGCAAACCGGATGCCTCTTTTCTAAAATAATCGTTAAACACGGTTTTTAGCCTTTTGGCGGACATTGCCCGCCCTCCGACATCCAGGTCGTTATCTTTTCGAAGCGCGGTAAGATATACCTCGTATTCTTTATTATTTTTCGGATCAAGCATATCATACAGTGAACCCATCCATGAAACCCTCAAGTCGAGATCCTTATAGAGTGCAAGGGACATAACCACTAAAGACGCTAACACGGACCTATCTGCCGGATCCTCGAGAGCCTCGGAAACCTTTTTATGGTCGAAAAGCCCTTTTTCGGCGCTGGCAGCAAGAACAACCGGAAATCCTTCCCAGAAACGGAGGTCCCTGGATCTTACCATATCCGCCAGCGTAAGGCTGACATCCCCGGCCTCTTCTCGTTCAAAGAGACCAAACCCCAATCTTCTTAAACGTCCTAAAAGATTCTCATCTCTCATGGTGTAATCCTTCCTTACTCATAAGTTTCATAAAATGATCAAAGTTATTTTTAACTCTATCTTCCGAGACGTCATAGGAAGCAGTTTCATTAAACCGCCCGGTAAGCCTTCCTATGTCTATTTCCGCCCCCTTTCGCTTCATTAGCATCAAGCAGTCTTCAAAGTCGACAGTAGTCCCCCTGAAGAGCTTACTGATAATGATGTCGTAATAATTGAGCACTCCAAGATAAATGTGTGTAAATTCTTTCACCGGAATATTATTGCCGTTGTCCAGCGGGGACTCCAATAGTTCCGTTGTATGAACCCGTTTCCCGGGAAATATGTCAAAGATGAATCCGGCATCCCTTGCCCACCCCGCTCCACTTGAAGTCTTGTAACGAAGATCTTTCAACGTCTTTATAAGGTAGACGCTTTCTTCGATCACAGGCACAAGAAGATCTATATCTTTTGTCGACGTTTTTACATCTAAAAGCGTAAGGGCAGTTCCTCCACAGGCAATTAGATGGACCTTCCTTTTAAGAAAGCCATTCCATATGCCCAACCTCTCAAGCAAACCTGTCTTATTTATTCTGTATTCCATACAATATATTGTACTATTTTATACAATTCTATGTATTAAAGTATACAATATAAATTTGATTTTGGCAAGGGGCAGAGGGAATTAATGAGATTTGAGAAAGATTGCGGAGAGGGGTAACATGGCGCGGAGCTATATAGGGATTACAAATTAGGTACCGGGTATCCCGCCTTCGCTGAAGCTACGGCGGACAGGCGGGCAAGCAAAAGCTCAACTTAGATCCTTCGACTCCCCCTGCAGCTGCTTTGCGCAGCAAAGCAGCTGCAGGGGTCGCTCAGGATGACAGCGGTGGGAATTTGGGACAAAAACGAGATCCGAGATGCTAAATACTAGATACTAAATACCAAATACTGAATACCGGGTTTGGTAACGGTTAAAAATGGCCCGAAGTGCAGATTTGTTCTAAGATGCTATCGATGTTATACTTAAAGTCCCAGTTCGGATAGTGGGATTTGAACTTTGAGACATCTGAAATATACCAAATGTGGTCGCCTACTCGCGGGGTATCAAGATACTCCGTGACTGATTTCTTATTCAGAAGGTTTTCTATCTTTTCTATAGCTTCAAGCATCGAAATATTGGAGTGCCTGCTGCCGCCAGCGTTGTACACTTCTCCCTTGCGGGGAGCCTGGCAAAAGTGCCAGAACATGTTGACCAGGTCATAACTATGTATGTTATCGCGCACCTGCTTGCCCTTGTAGCCAAAGATCCTATATTTGCTGCCGGTAGCTATACATTTGGCGAGATACGCGAGAAACCCGTGTAATTCTGTGCCACTATGAGCGGGGCCGGTTAGACACCCTCCTCTAAAAATACCTGTCTTTAGACCAAAATATTTGCCGTATTCCTGGACAAGTATATCCGCCGCGACTTTAGATGCTCCGAACAAGCTGTGTTTAGTATTATCAATACTCATAGTCTCATCTATACCATTATGATACTGCTCGCCTTCCGGTAATTCAAAGCGCTTGTCCTGCTCTACCAAAGATAAAGAATTTGGCGTGTCACCATACACCTTGTTCGTAGATGTAAATATGAATGTGGCTTCGGGGGAGTGTTTTCTAAAGTTCTCCAGAAGAACAAGAGTACCGTTTGCGTTTACTGTAAAGTCCGTAAATGGTTCTTTCGCAGCCCAGTCATGGCTTGGCTGCGCGGCAGTGTGTATGATGACATCAAACTTATACTGTTTGAATAAATCTTCCACATCATCATTCTCGCGGATATCAATTGTGTGGTGTATATATCCGTCCCCCAGGTCCTGTTCCAGACGTTCCCTATTCCACTGTGTGGAGGCCTCTTCCCCGAAGAAATACTTGCGCATGTCATTGTCGATGCCTATGATCCGGTAGCCTTTTTCAGAGAAGAATCTCGCGGATTCAGAGCCGATTAGGCCGGCGGAGCCGGTGATTAGGATGTTTTTCATATTTTTCCTTTCAAATTAGGTACCGGGTAGCGGGTACCGAGTATCCCGCCTTCGCTGAAGCTTCCACCTTCGCCAAGGCTACGGCGGACAAGTCGGCGGACAGGCGAGATGGCAAAGAGTGCACCCATTTTTCTTCCTTATAAAAAAGGCCCGAGGTATTTGACTTCGGGCCTTTTTGAGATTGCTTCGCTTCGCTCACAATGACGATACTGATTAAAACATTACCTTACCATCAATACCGATGACGTTCTGCATATAACGGCGGCTGCCTATATTTGACTCTCTCTGATGGAATTTATAATCTACTCCGAAAACAGCCCATTCTTTCCAATGGTATTCAAGCCTGGGAACGACTTCCCATTCATTGTCCATTCGCTTATTGGCTTCACCTGGGGCGAGCCCGGGATATTTATTGTTCATATACACCGCGGCAAATTTTCCAACCCAATTTCCGCCAAACCTGTAAGTCAAATCATATATAAAGTGATCACCCGTATAGTAGTTGTTGGCTGTATAGGTAGACTCGAACGGCGCCCTCATATAGATAAACGCCATGTCCGTTTTGTCATTCATGGCATAAATCAAGTCTACTTCGGCTACAGCATTAGCATAATCTTTACGCGTGGAATTTGTATAATCTTTTGCTTCAAAACCAACTTTAGCAATACCGGTTATTTTAGCCGTGATGTCGCCTTTTAAACCTGTCATTATTCTATAGGAATTACCGTTCCTTGAACTCGTATCCCAGTACTGTAAATTGGCATACCTAAACTCGAGTAATGCTTTTGTTTTGGGCGCAACCTCTACATACCCCGTTAACCAACCGGAGTTCTTAAAGTAATTAAAAGCCTGCAGCGTGTCACTCAGATAATCAACAATGTAGAACTCATAACCTGTGTCCAGATCGAATTTATTAAAATGCCACCCCAGAACCGTCTGGAATGTATCGATCTTTCTGAGGTTTCTGGCTTCGAATTCCGTCCCTGACCTTGAAGAAGTAAACTGGAATCTGTTGTTTATGTCAACCGACACTTTCTCGAAATCAAGAAGAACCTGACCATACGCATCGTGATTACCGTAATTCTGATCCGTATACTTGCCAAACATACCAAGATCTACCTTATACGCAAGTTTGGCCTTGTGTTTTCCCGCAGCACCGAACCCCTGTTCTCCGGATATTGCCGGGGTAAGAATGGTGACCCAGTCAAAATCAGGATCATTTCTGTCGTAGAAAATGTTGGTATCGTATTCTTCCCTTGCCTTGAAAGAGGTCAGGACCTTAGTCTTTCCCTGTTCCCAGGCAAATGCCGTGGAAGAAAACATCGTCCCTACGGCGAATATGACCAGAATTATTGCGCTTGTGATTTTTTTCATACTATTCCCCTAATGGTTTATTTAGATTCCTCGACTCGTTCACTCCGTTCACTCGCTCGGAATGACAAAAAAGTTAATTTCCTCTATTCCCTAATTATGTGATTGCTTTGTCGGCGCTTCCGCCTCCTCGCAATGACGCTTAGGATGACGGGCTTATGCCCTTTTCTTCATCAAGATCTTTAGGATCGATGTCATCCTCTATTTCTTTTAACTGTTTTTTAACTTCCGCTTCGGCAGCTTCCACATCTACTTCCGTACCCCACGGCTGGCCTATGCTCTGTACCCAGAGCTGTACCGCCACCATCTGCGCTTCAGTAAGCGGCTTGTCGATATATGTAAGTTCGCTGACTTTTTTGCCTGCTCGGATCTGGACCTGTATACCCTGCGGTACTGTGAACTGCGCGACTCCCCTAATGGTATTGCCGTTCGCGTCCAAGCCATAGATAAATACCCCGCCGCGAAAAGCTCTTGCCCTGGTTATTTTAGCTATTCTATCAAAGAAAAACCCAAAGGTACTTCCTCTTATAGCACACGCGGCTGTCGGTGTTTTCACTATAAATTCAGAACCCGGGTTAATGTTGGCAAAATTACCCAAACAACCACCACCGGGAAGTTCTCCGCCAAAGTCACCTACTACAAAGTCTGTCTTTTCTTCGAGTTTCAGAACATTCAACCCTTCGGCATCATACACAACTTCTATCCAGGCACCGCCGCTTGTTTTTATCTTGGCACCCTGCATGAGTTTCATGCCTACCCACGGCTTGATCCAAGTACCATCGCCTTTGGAGTCTACCTGGACATCGCCCGTGTAATTGATAACGGCAACTTCAAAAACATTGTCGACTGCCGCGTATGCAACACTTGCCACAAGCAGCATCATAAGAGTCGCGAGCATAATCTTTTTCATGTGAGTTCTCCTTCTATTCGTTAAATTCGTGTAGACACACTAATCGATATCTTTGCTAAAAATAGCATAGTTTAGTGGTCGAGTCAAGAGCAACATACCAATTATTTGTTGGTAAAGGTTATTGAAAGGGGGGTCTTGCGGGTATCATAATAGTGCTACCCTGTTGCATCGTTTGGGAATCGGGAATTGAGAATTGGGAATAGTTCTACTACCTCAATGAGGTACCGAGTATCGAGTACCGGCCTACGCCCCACCCCCAAGTTAAGGATAAGGGAAAAAGGAAAAGGGAAAAAGGATAGGAATAAAAGGGCTGATATTATAACGACGGCCCTTTTGCTTTATGTGCCCTCTTGTGGACTTTCTTATAAATGCTGCCAAATATGTTTTTTAGTTCGCAGGATTCTTGAATTAAATAGTCCAATTCTGTTTTTTTGTCCGCATCTATCGCAGCTAAAATACGAAACCAGTAGTTAGTCTCTTTAGCTTCGCGAAAACATATGCCAATCTTATACCTGAAATCTTCCTTACTAAACGCTCCCTGAGACTCCTCATAGTTCGCACCAATTGAAGTTGAGGATTTTGCGAGCTGGTGCTTGATAACGTCTATTTCTCTTGAGTAACTCAGGGTCCTCAAAAACCGTATGGTTTTAACCGAAAAGTTAAACGTCCTTTCTTCAAGATCTGAATATCCCATTCTTTCCTCCTTGACGTAAAGACACTACCGATATCTTTTCCTTTTTACTTTTTCCTTTTTACTTTTCGTCGCATAACATACGCAACTCACTATTCCCTGCCTTCTACAAATTCTCGAACAGCAAATCCATCAGGGGTTTGAGTCGCGACTACTGCCCCCGATACTCCAGTGACGTACACTAAAGACTGAATATCGTTCAGTTCTTTGAGGAGGTTTTGGTTTGCTTTAGAATAGTTTTTGTTGGGGATAACCGCTACGGATGGATCAATCGAATTAAGAAACGTTTTGACGATGTGAAACTTGGTTTTAAAGCCCTGGCCATGATGCGGGACTTTTACAACATCCGACTCGAGTACCTTTCCGAAACGGAGAATATCTTTTATCGCGGCGTTATCTGCATCACCACAGAAAATAGCGCTACCCCCCTTATCAGATAGGGTTTTCAAGACTATCGAATTATTGTTCGCACCTTTAAAAGCGTTCTCCGCAGGAGGATTGAGTACGGCGAAATCTGTACCCTTAAATCCTTTCACGATATCTCCCCTTTTCACTTTAATGTTGGTAATGTTTTCAACTTTTACCAGCCGGGTAAAAGTTGCATAAAGAGCCGTATCCGCATCGCCAGTAATCGCGACATCCCCTTCGATAACATTTTCTACTCTGAAGTTTTTTACGATGTATAACAGCCCTCCGAAATGGTCTTCGTGGGGATGTGTAACTACAATACAATCAAGTTTGCGTATACCGTTCTGCCAAAGATACGGGGCAAGGGTCTGGCGTCCCGCGTCTCTTCCTCTGACGGTACCGCCTGACCCGCCATCTATCAGGACCACGCTACCGTCAGGGAATTCCAGCAGGTTTGCGTCCGCTTTGCCTACACTAAAAAAGGTCATTTTTAGCGAATCCGGCGGGTTGCGGGAGACTTCGTTCCAGATGAAGATGTTGGAGGCGATAAGGAGGAGGATTAGGAGGTGAGTGGAGCTTGGTACTGGGCGCTGAGCGGAAGGAGATGAGTTAGGAGATCGGGGGATCAGGAGATCAGGGACTAAGCTATCAGGAGATTGGGATATCGGGGACTTTCGGCGAAGAGCTTGGCGCAGGGGTATTTTAAAAAGCATGAATAGTAAAACTGCATAGTACGCCAGTATTAGGGGCCAGGACGGGGATGAAACTCGTACTGACGTGAGGGGTACTTTAGAGATGAAGGTCATTAACTGGACAAAGTGCGCGGTTAACAGCGTGAGTGTTTTTCCGATTATCATCACTACAGGTAAGAACGGGGCTACGCCTCCGGCCGCTAATAACATAAACCCGAGCGCTACTATGACAAAAAGCGCAGGCACCGCCACAAGGTTCGTAACAATAACCACAGGTGTGACTATATGAAAGTACGCGGCGATAATAGGCATCATGCCAATCCAGATAGCGAAAGATACCGACAGGCTTTTTAATACGATCCTCTTCCCTCTTGTCCACTTGCTTTGTTTGAGTTTAAGCGGTGCTACACCCAGAAAACTGTCAGTAAGCGGTGTTATGTAGATGATCGAAAGTACAGCTAAATAAGAAAGCAAAAAACCCGGACCAAACAATTGACCAGGATTAAAAAATGTTATAAAAAATGCCGATAATACCAATGAATTCATTATGTCTGCTTTACGTCCGATGGATAGGCCAACAAGCAAGAATGAGCCCATGATAGCGGCTCTCAGCGCGGATGCGCGGCATCCGGTAAAAACAGCGAAGATGCAGATGCCAATTATTGTAAGAACATATACCGCACGACGGGGACATCTTACCATGCGAAAAAATCCCAAAAGTACTGCCGCTACAATGCCTATATGAAGACCGCTTACCGCGAGTATATGCATGGTGCCTGTCTTAACGAATGTGTCGCTTATGTCGTCGCTGATCCCTCCTCTTATTCCCAGGACTGCCGACTGGACTATCGCTTTAGTATCTTTTGAAAGGTACTTGCTTAAAAGCTTGTCAGCATTTTCTCTCGCGATAGACAACCCTCTGCGTAACAACAATAGCGGCCCCGTCTCTCTTCCTGTTACAGCAAAGTAGTCGTTCTTTGAAGATGACATAACGGCATGTATGCCTTTACGATACAGATGTGTTTTGTAGTCAAACCCGCCCGGGTTCATCTTGCCGGAAGGTTGGGAGATGTCGCCGCCTATGGCGACGTTGTCACCAATGCGGGGGTGGTGTTTGGGGTTGTAGAGGGTTACGAGGACGGTGCCGGATACGGAGGTCTCTCGTTCGGGGGATCGGGGGATCAGGTTATCAGGGACTAGGGTATCAGGATATTGGGATATCAGGGACGGTTGCGAAGTAGGCGATATGTTAGATTCTTGATTCTGGATGCTAGATGCTCGTTCAGGAGATCGGGGGATCAGGGTATCAGGGACTAGGGGATCGGGATATTGGGATATCAGGGACGTTTGCGAAGTAGGCGATGTTTCTGATTCTAGATTCTCGATGCTAGATTCTAGTTCAGGGGATCGGGGGATCAGGTTATCAGGGACTAGGGTATCAGGATATCGGGACATCAGGGACGGTGGCGAACTAGACGCTATGTTAGATTCTTGATTCTTGATGCTAGATGCTCGTTCAGGGGATCGGGGGATCAGGTTATCAGGGACTAGGGGATCGGGATATTGGGATATCAGGGACGGTGGAGAAGTAGGCGATATGTCTGATTCTTGATTCTGGATGCTAGATGCTCGTTCAGGGGATCGGGGGATCAGGGGATCAGGGACTAGGGTATCAGGATATTGGGATATCAGGGACGGTGGAGAAGTAGGCGATATTTCTGATTCTAGATTCTTGATGCTAGATGCTCGTTCTTCGGGCACCAAAGCTCGGTGGATGCGGAGTGGGAACACCAGGTGGCGGAAATGGGACACGCCTTTCCATTCGGGATCTGCTATTACGGTTCCGAAAACAAGCATCTCCTTTGATGTAGTATTAACAAACTCGCTTATGTCGTTCTTTGCAGGCAACATTGAAGATGAATACCTGAAACTTCCCAAGAGCAGGAAAAACAGGCATATCAGGGTGAGGAATATCCACTTGTTCTTGATGCAGAGCACAGAAAAAACCAGCAGGAGGATCAGCGTTACGATGAAAGCGGGCGCGTATTGCGCTAAGTCCTGTATGGCGAAGAATCCGGCGAGGAGGATGCCGGTGAGGAAGGATAGTATGGGGAGTAATAGTGGGCGCTTCATGAGTTAAGGTTATCGGGATATCAGGTTATCAGGGACTAGGGTATTGGGATATCAGGGACAAAACTATTCCGCCTACCTTTTCCCCTGTTCCTCCGACCCCCTGGTCTCCAAGTATTCATTTTATTCTGCTTGCTTACCTTTAATCTGTCGTCTTTCGGCTACGGGTGACAATAAAGGTTATCGGGATATCAGGTTATCAGGGACTAGGGTATTAGGATATCAGGGACAAAACTCTTGCGCCTACCTTTTCCCCAATCCCCTGATCCCCCGATTCCCTGATGTCCTAGTTTATCTTTATATACTCCCTTATCTTCTCCAATTTCTTATCCCCTACTCCTTTTACTTGCAAGAGGTCGTTTGGTGAATAGAATTGACCATTTATATTTCTGTATTCGACTATACGCGTGGCGAGGACTTCGCCTATTCCGGGGATAGTTGTTATATCTTCCATGGTCGCGGTATTGATATCGATTCTGCGTGCTTCTTTCAATCTGGCTTCGACCTGTTCGAGTGACAGTTCCTCTTTAATACCGTTCTCCTGTATTGTGATGGTTGAGAATGGACGGGTGTTGCGCTTATACAGAGTTGTGGCACCGGTCAATAGTGCTATTGAGAGTATTATGATCGCGATGTGTTGGGGGTGCTTCATAGTGTTCTCCGTTATCAGCATATTCGGGTACCGAGTATCGGGTACCGGGTATCGAGCAAACAAAAGCTCAACCTAGATCCCTCGACTCCCCTCGCGCTTTGCTGCGCAAAGCGCAGCAGGGGTCGCTCGGGATGACAAAAAGGGGTTCCGGCTTTAGAACAGGCTATCGGGTAATCAGGGACGTTTCATATTCCGTTCCGAGTCCCGAGTGCCTCTGCTCCTGTCATTCCGAGCGAAGTGCCCAGAGGGCACGAAGTCGAGGAATCTAAATAATCTTTTCATAAAGATCCTCCCACTTAGGATTCATTTTATTTATTAAGCTTTCCTTCTTATCCCTTCGCCACTTCTTAAGTTGTTTTTCTCTTATTATCGCACTCGTTACATCATTTGTTGATTCGTAATAAATAAGATTTTTTGTTTTGTACTTCTGCGAAAATCCTTTGATCAAGCCATTCCTATGTTCATACACTCTTCTAACCAAAACGCTTGTTACTCCAATATACAATACCTTCTTATTGTTACTGCACATCATATAAACATAATAATTTTTCACCTTGGCTACCTTTAGATTCCTCGACTCACTCCGTTCGCTCGGAATGACAGAGGGAGGTAAGCTCACCTACTTCGCTCCCGCCTTCCTCCTTCCACCTTCGCCCACCCATTTTTATAGTATCTGGCTACGGCGGACAAGCGGAATAATAGATGACTTGCTCCGTTCTCTTCGCTCGGAATGACAAGCGTGACGATACCCACCGTGCTTATATTTGATATTGTATCATATTTTCTTTTCACTTTCATCAATTATTTTCATAAAAAAAAGCGGATCCTACTCCTCAATAAGCTCGAGTTTGTAGAGACCTACGCGGGTGCCGGTTAGCCAGAGGTATTTGCCGTCCCAGACTATGCCAGTTACCTGAGAGAACGGAGCTTTGAACGAACCCAGGATCTCGTTAGTCGCCAGGTCTACTTTGTACACGTATTTATTGAACCAGCTGGTTATCCAGAGGTATTTTCCATCCCAGGCTAATTGCGATGGTTCATGCACCCTCTTTATCTGAACCCTCCCCATCAACTCTCCGGAATTGTTGAACTCGTTCAGATAATATCTTGTCCCTGCGCCTCTCTCCCAGGTTATTACATAAAGTTTTGTTCCCGTCCATACCGCGCCCGTAGGTCTGCCGGTCTCTATCTGTTTAGAGTATACCTCCAGCATTTTATGGTCTTCCACGGCGACACGGTAAAGCTTCTTCGTCTCCCAATCGGTTACCCAATAAGTATCGTCATCAGAACCTGTGATGATCTCTGTGAATTTACCTACCGGTTCGATCTCCGAAAGAAGTTCTCCGGTGTTGCTATCTATTATCCAGGTGTTCTTGCCTTCACCGTTCGCTACCCATATATTCTTACCGTCCATATACAGGCCTTCGTGATAACCTTTTTTAGGTAACTTTATCTCCTGGACAACATCAAACTTTATACCCGCCTGGAAATCCTTGGCGCGTTTGAGGATTGGGGTGTCTTTATCTTGGGCATGTGAGAATATGGACATAGTGAGTATGAAAATAATAGTGAGAGTAAGTGTTCGTTTCATAAGTTCAGGGTATCAGTCATCAGCATATTACAGTACCGAGTATCCCGCCTTCGCTGAAGCTACGGCGGACAGGCGGGCAAGCAAAAAGCTCAACCAGATCCCTCGACTCGCTACGCTCGCTCGGGATGACAGCCGCGTTTTAGCTAACAACTATGTTAACTAGTTTCTCCGGGAGGATTATCCATTTACGGACTTCCTTGCCGGATATCCACTCTTTTACTTTTTCGTCTGTTTCGACGAGTGCTTGTATTTTGTCTTTATCCAGGCCACGTGACATCTCGATGGTACTTCTGAGTTTGCCGTTTACCTGTACCGGTACCACTACAGTGTCCGCCTTTAGCATGCTCTCGTCGTATGACGGCCACTCTGACTTGAACGGGCTTGTTTTATTGCCCATCTGTTCATTTATCTCTTCCGCTATATGCGGAACGAAAGGCGCTATAAGAAGCACCATATTGTTCATTACTTCCGTCAAGCAGGCTTTGTCGTAACAACCATCGCCCGATTCACTGATACCGACATAGACCTGGTTGGCAAGTTCCATTACCGCGCTTATTGCTGTATTAAAATGAAACTCTCCGTCTATATCTTCTGTGACCTTTTTTATACTCTGATGCATTTTCCTTATAAGTGTTTCTTTTGCCTTCTCGTCGCCGCCCTTTTCAGGTGATGTCTCGAGTATCTCCAGGATGTTCCACACCCTTTTCAGGAAACGAAACGCGCCTTCTACTCCCCGGTCAGACCATTCGGCGTCTTTTTCCGGCGGACCTATGAAAAGCGTATAGAGTCTTACCGTATCGGCGCCATATTTCTTTATAAGTTCGTCGGGACTTACTACATTGCCTTTTGACTTTGACATCTTGGCGCCGTCTTTTACTATCATGCCCTGCGTAAAAAGTCTCTGGAACGGTTCGTCAAAATCAACATAACCCATATCGTTCAGTACTTTTGTTATGAACCTTGAATATAAAAGGTGCAGTATCGCGTGTTCCACACCGCCTATATACTGGTCTACCGGGAACCAGTTGTTAACGTCTTTTTTATCGAACGGTTTATCTTCGAGCTTTGGTGATATGTATCTCAGGTAATACCAGCTTGAATCAACAAAAGTGTCCATAGTGTCTATTTCACGTTTAGCGTCACCAGAACATTTTGGACATTTAGTATTCACAAAATCTTTTGCCGCGTTGAGCGGTGATTCCCCTGTGGGCCTAAACTCTACTACTTCAGGCAAAAGCACCGGGAGTTCTTTTTCCGGTACGGGAACGATGCCGCATTTATCACAATAAATCATCGGTATCGGCGCGCCCCAGTATCTCTGCCTGGAGATAAGCCAGTCGCGCAGTTTAAAATGTATAGATCTTTTGCCAATATCGTTCTGTTCCATGTGGTCGGCTATTGCTGCCATCGCATCGGTGTTCTTCATTCCGTCGAACTTGTCTGAATTTACGAGAACACCTTCCTCTTCATAAGCTTCTGTCATCTCTTCTACTTTGAGATTAATAGATCCCTCCACTCGCTCCGCTCCCGCCTTCGCCAAACTATTTCGTATTATCTGGCTACGGCGGACTTCGCTGTCGGGATGACAAAGGGAGGATCCATTTTCGGCCGCGCTTCCGCCTTCACTAAAGTTTCGGCGGACAGGCGGGATGACAGGAGAAGGTTTGTCTATGACCACTTCTATGGGAAGCTCGTACTTTTTTGCGAATTCATAGTCTCTCTGATCATGCGCGGGTACCGCCATAACAGCGCCTGTACCATATTCCATGAGTACGTAGTCGGCTATGTAGAGAGGTATCTTCCGGCCATTGATCTTGTTTATTGCGTACCTGCCTGTAAAAATACCTTTTTTCTCTTCGCCGGTCTGCACTCGTTTGATCTTGGATTCGTTCCTTACTTCCCGAACGAAATCCATTATCTTGTCTTTCTCCGGGTTATCTTTTACAAGCTCACCCACCATCGAGTGCTCGGCGGCAAGAACCATATAAGTACAACCGAATATAGTGTCCACCCTCGTCGTGAAACATGTAAGCGTTATGTCTGAATCTACTACCGGGAAATCGATATTCACACCTTCTGAACGGCCTATCCAGTTACGCTGCATTGTACGCACTTTTTCGGGCCATTCATTCAGTTTATCGAGATCATCGAGAAGTTTCTGGGCGTATTCCGTTATTTTGAAGAACCATTGTTCAAGTTCTTTCTGGTCCACCTGCGAATCGCATCTCTCGCAGCTTCCTTCGATTACCTGTTCGTTGGCAAGTACAGTGCTGCATGACGGACACCAGTTAACAAAAGCCTTTTTCCTGTAGGCAAGTCCCTTTTTGTAGAGCTGGAGGAATATCCACTGCGTCCACTTGTAGTAGTCGGGCATGCATGAAGTCACTTCGCGGTCCCAGTCGTATTCAACACCCCACGACTCCATCTGCTGTTTCATCATCTTTATGTTACCGAGCGTGGATTCTCTTGGATGTATGCCTTTTTTTATAGCAGCGTTCTCTGCCGGAAGACCGAACGCGTCCCAGCCCATAGGCGAAAGGACATTATAACCTCTCATCATCTTATATCTGGCTACGACGTCGCCGATGATGTAGTTACGGCCATGTCCCACGTGAAGAGCGGCGGAAGGATAAGGGAACATCATGAGACAGTAATACTTGTTGGCGGTCTCTTTGACGTCAACCTTAAAAAGGCCTTCCTTTTTCCACTTCTTCTGCCACTTCTCTTCAATTTCTGTAGGGTTGTATCGTTGCATTGCTTCCTTGAGTTATTGCATATTAAAACAGGTTATCGGGATATCGGGTTATTAGGGACTAGGTTATCGGGATATTGGGATATCAGGGACAAAACTATTCCGCCTACTTTTACCTGATAACCTGATCTCCTGATTCCCTGATGTCCTTATATTTGTTCCGGTACGCCTCAATCCCCTTTCCACCATTTTTGGGGGAATTTCTTTTTGATTATCTTATCGCCCTCTCCTACCGCTTCAACACCTGCGGCACGCAGGTCAGCGTCGACCATTATCTTTATGAGGTCTTCCGCCTGTATCTTAAGTTTCCAGTTAAGTTCTTTTCTCGCTTTAGACGGATCCGCCTTCAGGGAAGATACATCCGTAGGCCTCATATACCGTTTATCAACCTTCAAATGCTTTTTAGGATCAAGACCGGCATACCTGAACGCCTGGTTAACAAACTGCCTGACGGAAATAGACCTGCCCGTACCGATAACATAATCCGCCGGTTTTTTCTTCTGAAGCATCTTCCACATAACTTCAACGTATTCCGGAGCAAAACCCCAGTCTCTTTTAGCATCCATATTCCCAAGGTACAAATATTTCTGTTTGCCCGCTACTATGTTGGCTACAGCACGTGTGATCTTCCTTGTAACAAAAGTCTCGCCACGCCTCGGAGATTCATGATTAAAAAGCATACCATTGGACGCGAACATATTGTATCCTTCGCGATAGTTCACGGTCATCCAATACGCATATGCTTTCGCGGCGGCATACGGGCTTCTGGGTTCAAAATGTGTCTTCTCATTCTGGGGAGGTTTGGCACTGCCGAACATCTCGCTGCTTGACGCTTGGTAAAATTTGATCTTCTTGCCGGTTATCCTTATGGATTCCAGCAACCTTGTAGTCCCCAACCCCGTAGTGTCCCCTGTATATTCCGGAGTGAAGAAACTTACCTTTACGTGGCTCTGGGCGCCAAGGTGGTACACTTCATCGGGATTAACATTGCTGATTATGTTAGCCATCCCCTCCGACGAAGACAGATCACCATAATACAGGAACAGCCTGGCATCCTTGGAATGAAGATCCTTATATATGTGGTCGATACGACCTGTGTTGAATGTTGAAGATCTGCGAATGATGCCGTATACTTCATATCCCTTTGAAAGCAGAAGTTCAGCCAAATATGATCCGTCCTGGCCTGTTATTCCCGTTATTAAGGCTTTTTTTGTTTTTTTCATATTGTGTCCTTTTGTCGTGTGCTTGTAAAAAAATAGGTTATCAGGATATCGGGTTATCAGGGACTAGGTTATCGGGATATTGGGATATCAGGGACAAAACCATTCCGCCTACCTTTTCCCCAATCCCCTAATCTCCTGATTTCCTGATGTCCTGACATCCTCCTACTTCAGCTTTTTTGCCCCGATGTATCCCAGAAACTTGTATATCAGCTTGGCTGCCAAAATATCCGGGGCTTTATTGGTCTCGTTCGGGCAGAGCTCGACTACATCAAAACCCACTACATTACGGTTCTCTGTCACCTTTTTAAGCAATGCTGTCACCTGATACCAGTTAAACCCACCCGGCTGAGGTGTCCCCGTCGACGGCATATATGCCGGGTCGAACGCGTCAAGGTCTATCGTAACATATACATTATCTGAAAGTCTATTGATAATATCTTGTATCCAGGTAGAACTTGAGGCTATATCACGCGCGAGAAAGACTTTATCCATGTCGACCTTGTCTTTTTCTTCGCGGGATACGCTTCTTATTCCGGCATGTACTATCGGGGCGACTTCCTGCGCTCTTGCCATGGTACAGGCGTGATTATAACGGCTGCCTTCATATTCATCACGGAGGTCTGTATGGGCATCCAGGTTCAGTACACAAAAATCGTTGTATCTGAAACTGTGCGCTCTTATGGGGCCGACACTTACCGAATGTTCCCCGCCAAGCGTGACTACAAATTTGTCCGCGTCCAGAAGTTCCTTTACCTTCATCTCCACTTCCCGGACCATATCTTCCGGGACGTCGCTAAGAACCATCGGAGGGTGCGTATATATTCCCTGGTCACATGGTTCGGTATCCGTCTCGATATCGTACATCTCAAGCTGAGGAGATGCCTCTAAAATAGCAAAGGGGCCCTTATCGGCCCCTTTTATCCAAGTACTTGTTTTGTCATACGGAACCGGCAGTACCACTATCTTAGCGCTGCCGATATCTTTCTGTGACCCTTCCGGGCCGGTAAAGCTACTATACTGTTCCATGATCTGTCCTGTTATCAGACAACAGCAGCTTTTTCGGCCTGTGGGTATCTTACAAAAAACCTGCCTCTGTTGACTACGTGTTTGTCGTAATCTTCCGATTCAAACGCTTTTACTATATAGTCCGCGGCATATTCCACATTAAAATCCTTGCACGAGAAAACATCTACGAAACAATAGTCTTTTTCCTGAAATGTATGTATAGATATGTGGCTTTCGGCAATTATTACCGTACCGGTTATCCCTTTATCCTCAGGAATGAGTCCCGAATACGGGAAAACGTACGGCTTTGTTATCTTCGTCATACCGATCTTCTCGGGAAGATCGTGAAGAATGTCGAAAACCAGACTGTAATCTTTGAGTTTCTCTTTGTTGCACTTCCTGAGGTCCAGCATTAGGTGCGGACCAAAAGCTTCTGATCTGTGTTCTACCATCTTTCTTTCCTCCATTTTTGGCGTCGGGTTAAATCAAAGAGTTCAAAAAAACAGAGTTTAAAAACCCCCTCTGACTTATGCAAAACCTGCGTCCGACTGTGTTTCTATCTCACATAGATTAGATGAGTATATTTTTATTGGGGGTATTTGTCAAGGGAAAATTGGGGACCAGAAGTAAGATGCAAGCGGTAAGGGAAATTGAGCGCAAAGATCGCAGCAGATACCAATTTAGGGGATCGGGATATCAGGTTATCAGGGACTAGGGTATCAGGGACTAGGGTATCAGGATATTGGGATATCAGGGACGGTTGAGAAGTAGACGATGTTTCTGATTCTAGATTCTGGATGCTAGATTCTAGTTCAGGGGATCGGGGGATCAGGGGATCAGGTTATCAGGGACTAGGTTATCAGGGACTAGGTTATCAGGATATTGGGATATCAGGGACAAAACATCAGGGATCACTCTGTACTAGTACCGGGTATCGGGTCCTGGGAGGTGCTATCCAGGGGGTTCGCCATCTAACCTGGCACTATCTAACCTGGTTATAAATGCAGGCCTTTCGATTGCCTTAACAGCAAAAAAACTGAAAATAAAGTGCAAGAAAACACCCAGAAAATCTGTCTATATAAGTAGAGGGTGTTTATCGTACAGTGTTAAAAAAAAGGAGGATCTATGGCTAAAAATACGAACCCGGAAGAAGTAAACATTGTTCCACAGGACACAATAGAGGGCAAAATCCTTTTTGTCAGGGGTAAAAAGGTACTACTGGATAGAGATCTTGCACAGCTTTATGGGGTAAAATCTATCAGGCTCAGAGAGCAAGTAAAAAGAAATATAAAACGTTTCCCGGAAGATTTCATGTTTCGCCTAACTCCTCAAGAAGCCAAGATGATGGTATCGCAAAATGCGATACCATCACAAAAATATTTAGGTGGACATCTGCCATATGTTTTTACAGAGCAAGGAGTTGCAATGCTTTCCAGCGTTCTCAACAACACTAGAGCAATACAGGTAAATATTGAAATTATGAGGACTTTTGCCAGTTTAAGAAAAATGTCATTAACATACAAAGATCTTAAACAAAAGATAGAAACTATGGAAAAGAAATATGATGGCCAGTTCAAGAACGTATTTACAGTCTTGAAGAAGCTTGTGGAACCTTCTCCCAAAAATCCAAAAAGAAGGATAGGATTCCATCACGATTAAAAAAATGGGCAGAAATAGCGGGGGTATTTTGTACCGTTTGCGAAATTAAGTATGAAAGTGTCCCCTTTCCCAAGATTAAAGGTGTCCCCGTGCAAATTATTGGTACATATAAGTAGTGAACCGGGTTATTACTACTTTCGTAGGCTTAACCCGGTTCAAGCGTATTATGGGGTAATCTGGCAGATCCGCCGTCGCCAATCTAATTTAATGTTACTCGGCTATGGCGGATTATTTCGCACTTATGATTTGCTCACATTACATGGTCGTAAATCATGTTCTCAATAAAATTAACCAGGTTATAAATACGGGGGTACATTGAAAATGATGTATTTAATGATTGACTAGTACACTAAAAATGATGTATACTAAAGGAGGTTTCATGTATGAGGTATTGTTCTATGAAAATCGAAAAGGTATATGTGCCACCGAGGAATTCCTAGATTCTCTTCCGCTTCGGGTGAGCGCCAAGATAATGAAATGGATACAAAAACTCGGAGAAGAAGGCCCCACCCTTCCAAGACCGTATGCTGACATCATACGGGGAAAGATCAGGGAATTAAGGATAGTTTTCGGTTCGAATTGCTACAGATTTATGTATTTTTTTGTTGATAAAAAGATCGTAATTACACATGGGTTCATCAAAAAGACACGAAGGATCCCCACCCGCGAGATCCGTAGAGCTGAATCGATAATGACAGATTTCATTTCTAGACAGAAAAAAATAGGAGGATAACTCATGAAAGGCGTAAGGAAATTCAAAGATAAGCTCAAAGAAGAACTTAAGAACACCGAATTCAGAAAAGCATTTGAGGAGGAGGAAATATTTGCCTCCATAGCCGTTTCACTCGCAAAATTGAGAGAAAAAGAGGGTTTAACTCAAACGGATCTTGCTAAACGCATGCATACCAGTCAGCAAATGGTTGCCCGGTTGGAAAATCTCAGTAATAAAAGTTTTTCCCTAAAAACTCTTGCGAAAGCAGCTAGTGCCCTGAATAAACGCCTGGTAATCAAGTTCATTTAACCCCCTGCGTTTACTAACATATTGACATAATTACGGCTCAATGATATATTACATTTCCCGTTGAATATCATGGGGCTGTAGCTCAGCTGGGAGAGCGCGTGCATGGCATGCATGAGGTCAGGGGTTCGAGCCCCCTCAGCTCCACCAGACTTCGCCTTCCTATTTTTATATTACCTGGCTTCCGCCTACGCCAAGGCTACGGCGGACAGGTCGTCTGGCAGGCCATAAAGAAAAGCGAAGGCTGTCCGCCATAGCCAGATGCTATAAAGTAAAAGGCGAAGGAGGACAATATCATACGAGGCCGGCTATTAATAGCCGGCCTTTTTGGTATAGGGGTAGCACCCTACACCAGACACCAGTGGGCGTTCTTCTCGGTGATTATCAGGTCTGCATCGACGTAGTGCTTCTCCTCTTCGGAGATCTCAGCCAGATATTCACCTTTCGATAACGCCTTGGTGGCGGCTCCGAAGTAGTCGCCCTTCCTAATCGACTGGCTGACTTCGTCAAAAGCCGTGTCACCGATAAGCTCAAGCAGGATGTATCTGTCGGGGGATCTGTTCACTCTTGTAAGGACCTTCATGATGCCTCCTTTTCTTTACGGGTAGGTATCCGATAAGAATTAGGGTAGGCTTTTCTATAAAAGCATTATACCACAAAAAAGCTAGAACTACCATGAAATAGTTCCGGAAAGTAGGTCTCTGGAAGAAATATCGGTATGGGGACAAATATCAGGAACAGTGAACTGGGAACAGTGAACAGCATATCTAAGTACCGGGTATCCCGCCTTCGCTAGAAGCTTCCACCTTCGCCAAGGCTACGGCGGACGAGTCGGCGGACAGGCGGGCAAGCAAAAACTCA
>JAVCCB010000092.1 GCA_030765685.1 Candidatus Tantalella remota
CCACTGCGGAGCAGGGGAGTCGAGGGATCTAACGCGCTCCCAATTCCCTATTCCCTATTCACCGTTCACTGTTTACCGTTCACTATCTCCAGTTTATTGCCCTCCTTATAGATCCTTATCTTCGCTCCCGCCTACCTGTCATTCCGAGCGAGGCTGAAAGCCGAGTCGAGGAATCTGGATTCAGATCCTTCGACTTCCCTCGTTTTACTCGCTTCGCTCAGGATGACATTCGACCTTATAACTTGCTTCGCTATCGCTCCGAAAGTTATGATCTCATGTCACTTATCCCGGGGCCCAGCTGTTTATCTCCGTAATCTATAATAATCTCTGCAATCCCTCAACTATTCCCAATTCTCTATTCACTACTCAGATTTCTCGACTACGTGTCTGTTGACACTCCGCTCGAAATGACAGAAGTGTTGTCATCCCGAGCGACCACTGCGGAGCAGGGGAGTCGAGGGATCTAACGCGCTCCCAATTCCCTATTCCCTATTCACCGTTCACTGTTTACCGTTCACTATCTCCAGTTTATTGCCCTCCTTCTAGATCCTTCGCTTCGCTCCCGCCTACCTGTCATTCCGAGCGAGGCTGAAAGCCGAGTCGAGGAATCTGGATTCAGATCCTTCGACTTCCCTCGTTTTACTCGCTTCGCTCAGGATGACAAATATTTATCTCGGGGGCCAGCTGTTTATCTCCGTAATCTATAATAATCTCTGCAATCCCTCAACTATTCCCTATTCTCTATTCCCTGTTCACTATCCCTCAGCTCCCAGTATTTCGCCCATTTTATAAAATGTACCCACGCGAAAAGCAGAGAGAACACAAAACCGTGCATGCCTTCCTCGCAACCGCCTTTTTTCAGGTACATCTTCCAGAAAAGTTTGCGCGGTTTTCGCTTCAGGTTAAAAAGTACCGTTTTCTCCGATATGTCAGGATCTTCCGCGTACATCTCGCCTGACTGCAGGTTCGTGTACCTGTTCTGTCGCTTGATGAACTCTGAAACGGTGAAGAACGGATAATGTTCCACACCCTCCTCCATCGTTCCCTGTTTTCCGTTCACTACAAGCTTCTCGTGAATATCGCCTTCATAACGCGCGCAGCCTTTTCGGAACATGTGAGCCGAATAGTGATACCATCCGCCCTTCATCATGGGCCTGCCGAAAAAGATGTTCTTCCGGCGGAACTTAAAACTCACACAGCCGGAGTCTTCTCCCTCGAGAAGTCTCTCGAGCCTGGCCCTGAAAGCATCCGTCACTATTTCGTCCGCGTCAAGCTGCAGTATCCAGTCGCCGGTAGCGGCTTCGGCGCCCTTGTTCCGCTCATTGCCAAACCCGTTAAACTCGCTGTCTATGACTTTGTCAGTGTACTCTTTCACTATCTCTACCGTACCGTCAGTCGAATGGCCGTCCACTATCACTATCTCATCCACCCACTTTATCGATTCCATACAGTTACGGATCTTCTCCGCGGCGTTTTTCGTTATTATCACCACCGACAGTTTCCACCTATCGGACGACTTATCTTCGCTCACGGCTTTTGCGGCCCCGGAAGATTCCTTAGACAGGATCTCAGGGTATTCTGTCCCCAGGTTCTTTCTCCAATATTTGGCATAGGTAAAATATGGACCGAACCCTTCGAACACGGCCAGGATATAACCTCTTATCCCCTGCCCCTTTCCGCTCTCTTTATAATAGGACCTGCGAAAATCTCCGATACATTCCTTTATCACCCCGAATACGCTTACCTCTTTCTTCGACGTCAGCCACTCCTCACACTCACGGCTGCTGTGTTCGTTCATGTTGTCCACAATAGTTTCAAAGCTATTGGTTCCTGTGTTCATATTGTCTCTCTTCCCGCATATTTAGTTCTTCCTGAGGAACAATGCCCCCAGAAAATCCTCGTCCATGTTACGGTCCACCAGCTCCGTATTGCCGTATATACTAAGCGCGGACGGAAGTATCACATCCTTCTCCAGCTTGTCCCTGTAAGCGAACCTGAGCCCCTTATCGACCGTAAGCTCATCCAGCTCATTACAATAACACATCGTCAGGGCCGCTATGCCTCCGGGCTTCAGTACTCGACCTACCTCTTTCATCATATATTGCCGTACATCCGAGGTAAGATGCTCCAAAGTACATATGGAAAAAACACGGTCAAAATGATCATCAGGAAAAGGCAACGGACGGGAGATGTCCCGATCGTATACCTTCATTTCCCATCCCATTTTTTCAGCCACGTAATTGGCGTTGTATATCGTCCCGCAGTTACCCCAATCATTATCCACGACGCTGACGGAACAGCCAAGGTTTGCCAGATAGAAAGAAAACGCGGTCGAAGCTCCTCCAATATCCAGCACTTTGTGCCCGGGCTTTACATCGGAATTATGTACGACCCACAGATTCTCCCACAGTTTCGTCCTTTCCGATCTGGGATAAAACATTCGGGAAAGAAAAGTCCCTGCCGTATTTGTATATTTGTATCCCCGCTCAGCCATCTCTTTCTTCAACAGATCCAGGTCTTCGGCAAGAGACATCATTCCCGGCCTTTTGAGATCATCATCGATACCCGCGGCGCTTCTATTGATATCTCCGGCAGAGATATCTTTCCCGTACGCGCTAACCGCTTCACCGTCAGGCGTAACTCCCGCACAACCTTCCCGCCTGGCCTTCTGCTCGGCAAGACGCACTCCAAGTTGACGGCGGACTTTCCTTATTTTCGCGAAGACCTTGTAGTATAACGGTATGTATTTCGGGAATCTCTCCCTTTTAGCGTCTTCCATCTTCCAAGCCTTTACTGTTTTTCAGCTGCATCTCTCTGTATTTTATATAGCTGACTATCTGGTAAATACCGCTAAAAAATGCCACGGTATAGCCGTAAAGCCCGTCCTTATACCCTTTTTTCCTCAAAAGCCTCCTATAAAAGCATCTATCAAACGCGCGCCATATTGCCCGCCCCGCGCTTACTTTACGGCCCGTAAGATACCATTTTCTGGCTTCAAGGGTAGTATGTCCGTTAAGGCTTCTCAGATAATCCGCGATGTCCTTGTGCGAATAATGGATCAGATCTCCCTTCAGATAGCCGGTATCCCCTTTCATCAGAGCTCTTGGATGCACTTCGGCCTCTTCGTATTTAAACTCATCTTTCAAAAAAAGTCTGACCTGCTGAGCTGGATATTCTCCACCGTAACGAAGCCAGTAGTCCCCTATATAGTTTTTTCTGGGTATGGCATATGCCTTGTATTCAGAGGCACCGCCCATAAGGAGAACGATCTCATCAGCCAGGACGTCTGTCACCCTTTCATCCGCGTCGACGCTCAACACCCAGTCATTGGAAGCCTGCGCGTATGCCCAGTTCCTATGCCTGCCCTCATTCTCCATCTTCCTTACCAAGACCTTGTCCGTATACCTCGCCGCTATCTCTCTTGTGATATCGGTACTTTCGTCGTCCACGACGATTATTTCATCCGCCCAGGCTAAACTCTTGAGACAATCTTCAAGCATACTTTCTTCGTTATAAGTGATTACAACCACACTCACTGGTACTTTATTCATAAGTCTCCTTGTTTATTACGTAAGTTTATCTGGTTATCAGGGTATTGGGGACTAGGGTATCAGGAAGATCTGTCCTCATAGATCATTCTTTGTTCTGTTCCTGATATCCCGATAGCCCAATATTCTAGTCCCTGATCACCTGATATCCCGATTCCCTGAACATACCAAATAACTTCTAAATGCTAACCGCTAAACGCTATACGCTATACACTCTTCGCTAACACTTCCATACACGCGCCGGCAACCGTTTCCGGTTTTATATCAGTAAGACATTTTATATCATATTCGCAATCAGGGAGCTTGAACCTGTTATAACACGGCCTGCATACGGCTTCAGTAGAGCTGACCACCCTGTGTTTGGACGATAACGGATACGGGCCGTAAACCCTATCATCCACCGGGCCGAATATTGAGACCGTGCTGACTCCCAGGGCGACGGCCATGTGAAGCGGCCCCCCGTCATTGCATACGGCAAGATCCATCAGGCTGAGAAGCGCAGCGTATTCCTTGATGCCCAGGTCGTTCTCGACGATCACCGGTGCCGTTTTCATCTTTCCCGCTATTTCAAGACACAGCTCCCTTTCAGAGGAGTCCCCGAAAACCGCGATCTGCATACCTTCGGCGGTCAGCATGTCCGCCGCCCTCACAAAACCTTCGCTGTGCCATCTCTTCCTCGACGCCTGCTGCCCCCAGCTGGCTCCGCCTCCGGGTATCATTACCACTATTCTTTCCGGAGAATCCACCTTGCCTTCCAGATAAGAACGCGCCCATTCAAGAGACGGCTCCTCAGGCACTATCTGCATCTCCCTCTCCGATACGGGAACTCCTATGAGCGCCAGAAGGTCGAGGTAATATTCTATTACATGGCGCTCCTCAAACCCCTCAAGAGAGATCTTCTCCGTAAGGAATAAACCCCTTTTTTTATAATCAAGGCCTATCCTTCTGGGAATACCCGCGAGCGCGTAGAAAAGACCGCTTTCCCTGGATAGGGTAAAATCAAAATAAGCGTCATACTTGTTTTTTCTTATGTCTGAGAAAAAACCGCCAAGCGCTTTGAAAAAATCCGGTTTTGACCTTTTCCAAAGATCCGTATAAAAATCTTTTTCGTAAATGTATGTCTTTTCCACTTCCGGCATCATGCTTACAAGATCCCGGCACCTGGCATTACAAACGTAATCTATAGACACACCTTCAATGGCCCTTTTAATATTGGCTATAAGCGGCGTCGTAAAAAGCACGTCTCCGATTCCGAAAATATTAGCTATAAGTATCTTTTTCATGGTATTCAAAATTAAAAATCAAATATCAAAAATCAAAATGACATATAAAAATTTAAACTTTCAATTTGCTCGCCACATTTCAGCGTTTAGTAACTTTGCTCGGTACCCGGTACCCAGGACCCGGTACTATTCCCTATTCACTATTCACTAACGACTATTCACTGTCTTCTTAACCGCATCAAACACCGCATCCACCGTTATCGCCTTAAGGCATTTGTATTCATACGGGCATTCGGTATCAACACACGGGTCGCAACCCGGCGGTTCGTGAAAAACTACGTTCTTATCTCCCCAGGGACGCCACCGACGCGGGCTCACTCCGGGAATATCCCGGCCGAATATAGCCATAACGGGAACTCCAAGCGCCGCTGCCATATGCATGGGACCGTTATCATTGCCGATGAAGACTGTTGCCCGGTTAAGGACCGCGGCAAGCTGTCTAAGGTCTAGTTTACCGCTCAGGTCTATCGCCCCGGCATCCGATTCCCTCACTATCTGGGCGACGAGTTCTTTTTCATCTCCGCTACCGAGCACCGCCACGTCACAATCCATTTCCGCGGCTATCTTTCTTATAAGACCTTCATACCTCTCATGCGGCCATATCTTCGCCGGATTACTGCTTCCGGGATGGACCGCTATTAGTGCCTTTTTCGAAGAGTTTCCTTTTTCTTTTAAAAGAGCATCCGCGTAACTTTGAGCGCTGTCATCGATCTCAAGCCTTGGCGAGGACGGCTCGGCCGTTATCCCCAAGGGCCCGAGGACATCAAGAGCGTACTCGATCTCATGTTTCTCGCCGGTATACCGTTCATCCAGAATGCTTGATGTCAGAAGAAATCCCCATTTCCGATTAAGCCCGACCCGTACAGGTATCCCGGCCAGAAAACACGCCAGGTGAAGCGCCTTGTGCGGGTTAAGTATTATCGCCGCGTCAAACCGTTTTTCCCGGAGCCGCTTCGCCAAAGCAAGAGATCCGGCAAACCATCCCTTTTTCTCCGGAACATCTACGACCATCACTTCTTCTATGTCAGTCCGGCCTTCGACTATAGGCTTGGAATATCCGGAAGTAGCGAAAGTTATACGCGCGTCCGGAGACTCCCCCTTCACAGCGTCAACCACCACGGTAGAGAGCAGCACCTCTCCTATCCGGTCGGTGCGTAAAATAATTATATTCTCGGGATCAGTCTTCTTGTGCATAACAGGCCAATGCAAAACCATAACCAAGCAGTAGATTAAAGAACACAGCCAGGTTTACTGAATAAAGATGTGTGTCAACCACACTGTTAAGAGCAAAACCAAATACCCCGGCGAAAATTCCCTGAGCCAGGGTCTTTCTTTTCCCGGACTCCATCCTGTTCATCCCTTTCAGACAAAGCACCAGAACGGTGACCAGGAACGTCAAAAAAATAAGAGCCCCCACTATACCTATCTCCGAAGCCATATGCAGATAACAATTATGTGAATACCTGACATCCGGATAGTCCGCCGGCTTATACACGGGGAAGTTCCGACTGTATGTGTTCACCCCGAACCCCAGGACAGGATGCACTTTTATCATGTTGATAGTGCCTTTCCAGAGCATAAGTCTTTCCCATGTAGTCCCGCCCTGAAAGTCCGCAAGATCGTATAGCTTGTTCTGGACGGTATAAGGCATCATTACGAACACTATCACTAACAACACTATAAAAACAGCCAACAGCTTTTTTGCCCTGATAGCCCCTACCATAAGAAAGGCGGCCGCGAACGATATCCAGGCGCCGCGTGAGCGCGTAAAAAAAAGACATCCCAAAGCCAGACCCGCGGGTACTAATGCCATGATCCTGTTCCTAAGCCTGTTGTCTCTGGCGATGATGAAAGAAATAAACAGTACACTTACAACGAGAAGATATGCCCCGTAATCATTCGGATGAACAAAAGAAGATGATATCCTGCGTGCGGAGTCCAGAGATATAAGGCTCCTGTGCCGTATCAGGTCGATCCCGTTAAAATACTGATATATGCCATTAAGTGTAGTGATGATCGTGGCCAGGATAACGGCGCCAACCATACCTTTCATTACCCTCTTTTTCCGCAGTTCCGTCGCCGTTATCAGAAAAAGAGCGGCGTACTCCAGCCACTTAAAAATACCCCTGAAACTTTCCTTGAAATACTCACTGTTCACGCATGAAAGCATCGTCCAGAGAATAAAAAGTCCGAGTATCCTGACGGGTACTGAATCCAAAACCTTGATGTCCCTGTCCAGACACTTCTTAAGTATCCAGGCGACTATCATAACTGTGGCCATGATCTCCACAAGGGACGTCGAGAATGTCACCCCTACGAGCAGGACGTAGAACGACCATTCGATGATAACCAAGCAAAATCTGATAATATTGTCTTTTTTAAAATTCATATTTAGTACGCGTTCTCCATGCTAAAGATCTTTGTTATCGTCATGAACAGTATCTTAAGATCAACGGCTAAAGACCAATTCTCCACATAATGCAGATCGTATTTGGTCCTCTCCTCTATGGACGTATTGCCCCTGAGTCCGTTAACCTGGGCCCAGCCGGTCATGCCAGACTTTATCTTATGTCTGGACATATATCTGGGGATGTCCTCTTTGAACTTTCCCACAAAGTTCGGTCTCTCAGGGCGGGGGCCTACAAGACTCATCTCGCCCTTAAGAACATTCCAGAGCTGCGGAAGCTCATCAAGATTTGTCTTTCTCAAAATGCCGCCTATCTTGGTCCTTCTGGGGTCTTCCTTCTTAGCCCACACTCTTCCAACACCCTTCTCGGCCTTGTCCATCATTGTCCTGAACTTTATCATCGCGAAACGTATATCCCCCTCGCCTATCCTTTTCTGGAAATAAAATACCGGCCCCGGAGAACCGAGCTTGACCATCAATGCCAAAATGATGAGCACCGGAGAAAGCACGAGTAAGCCCAGCAAGGAGAGAAAGATGTCCATCGTTCTTTTCATAAAACGGTTATACGCTCCCGCGAGCGGTGATTCCTTGAGTCCCATAAGAGGAACTCCGTCTATGGTCCTCATATCTACCTGAGAGGTGACCATGCCAAGAAGGTCGGCTACCAGACGGAACTCCACCATGCGTTTCTCACATTCGAGGATTATATGCATTATTTCCGAACGCGGCATCTCTGTTTCCGTGAGGATGACTTCGTCGATGTCGTTCTGGTCGATAAGTTTTCCCAGATCAGATACTTCTCCCGCTATCGGCACACCCGCAACATCACCCTTTTCGTCTTTGCCGATGCGCGCGACACCCTTCAGATTATAGTCCCAATGAGGATCGTCCGAAACATGTTTGATAAGACGCTCCACCATAGGGCCGTTGCCTACCACCATAAGGTTCCGGGTCTTCCCCTGTCGGGCCCTTACCGCAAAGCTGGCCCTGTTGACCAGAAGACGCCATACACCTATGGAGAATATCAACGTAACCCACGAGACAAAGAGCACCCCGCGTGAAAAAGAATATTCGCGGTAGAAAAAAGTACCCGCCATAAAAAGAAGGCACCCTATTGTCGCCGACCGGACTATCTTGAAAAATTCGTCCACTATCGAAAGACGGGATTTAACAGCGTACAACCTGTCAGAACGCATAAGGAAAAGAAGGATCACCGTCAGAAGCGGCAGGACATGCATATACTGGTACACGCTGGGGATTCCGTACGCTATGGGCAGGATCCCCGCGTGGAACCTCAGCCAGTAAGAGAAAAGAAATCCGATATTTATCGCCAGGATATCGCCCAGAACGAGAATAAAACCGTACCATATGTAATTGCGTGTCTTCATTTCAGTTAACTCTTTATCGTGATCTTTCGCCCGCGCCGCCGGCGCTATTCTGCCACTTTTCTTTTACGTAACCATCTATCTCTCCCTTGAAACGCTCTCGGCTGAAACGTACGGCATTCGCCCGTATCGCCGCCGAAGAAAACCTGTGTTTCTCTTTCTCAAAAGTATCTATCGCCTCATTAAGGGAATCAGGATGCTGATCCTCGAAAAACACCCCGGTAGGCGAGACTTCGTCAGAGCCCGGCTTAAAGGGTACTACCGTTTCAAGCGCCCCACCCGCGGCGAAAGCTATTACGGGCTTGCCGTAAGCCTGCGCCTCGACAGGTACTATACCAAAATCTTCCAGACCCGGGAAGATAAGCGCCTTGCACCCGGAATAATAACCGTCAAGATCCTCTTCCGACGCCCATCCAAGAAACTCGATATTGCTCTTGGACGCTTTTTTCAAGCCCTCCAGCTCTGTTCCCTTGCCTATTATAACGAGGCGTTTTCCATTCTCATTAAAGGCCCTTACCGCTATATCGACCCTTTTATAGGGCACCAGTGCCGAGACTATAAGGTAAAAATCTTCGTCGCCATCACGGGCGTCCTGTGAGTCAACATCAGCCGGAGGATATATTACGGTGGACTCCCTATTGTAATATTCCAGGATACGATTTTTAATATTATCGGATATAGATATGAAATAATCAACGCTTTTGTTGGTCTTAAGGTCCCATTTCTTCAACCGCTGTATTACCCTGGATATCAGCCAGCGTTTCAAGGGGGGTTCGGCGGCGAAATACTCGTCAAAAAACCTCCAGGCATACCGCATGGGTGTGTAGCAGTAGCATATGTGAAGCGCCTTCTCGGGTTTCCGTACGCCTTTAGCCACGCAATGGCTGGAACTCAGGATAAGATCATATCCAGTGAGATCAAAACTCTGTATCGCGAAAGGAAAAAACGGCAGAAACTGCCTGTAATGACCGCCGGAACCGGGCAGGTTCTGTATAAATGAAGTCCTTATATCCATATCTTCTATAAGGGGTGAGACGCTTCCCTTTGTGTGAAGAAGCGTAAAAACCGTGGCATCCGGGAAAAGCTCACAGAATACCTCAAGGCACTTCTCTCCTCCCCTCATCCCCGTAAGCCAGTCATGGACTATAGCGACTTTAATATTATTCATATTGTTGATTATTATATCATCTATATATAAATAGTAAACGGTAAACTGTGAACTGGGAACAGAAGTTAGATGCCCGATTCTGGATACTCGATGCTCGTAGGAACAGGACATCAGGAGATCTGGGGATCAGGGACTAGGATATCGGGATATCAGGGACGAACTCGGTTCACGTTGAAGGGTTACGTCTATCGAAACGTCTGTCGTTATAGGGTGGCGGCTGAGCCCCAACCGTAAACCCTCCAACGATTCCAAAGACGCAACCGATCAACGATTGACGGAATCAGTGATCAGTGACCAGTCATCAGGGAATGGGGAATAGAGAATTGGGAATGGATCCGCCTTTACAATTCCCTCTTCCCCATTCACGATTCCCAAAAATAGAGCTCTTCATATCCTAGCACTAAATACTATGATAGACTTCAAGGGTCTCGCGGGCGGTCTTCTCCCATGAGAATTGTTTGACGTGTTCGTAGCCGGTCTCTATCATACCTTCGGCAAGATGTTTGCTGACAAGGATATTGTACACCGTATCGGCTACCTGTTCGACGTCATGCGGGTCGACTACAAAAGCGGATTTCCCTGCCACCTCCGGCAAAGACGAAGTGTTTGATACCACTACGGGCAGACCGCAGCTCATCGCCTCAAGAACGGTAAGACCGAAACCTTCATACAGAGAAAGGTGGACCAGGACCTCCGCCATGCTGTAAAGAACTACAAGGTCTTCCTGCGGCACTTCCCCGATATACTTTATGTCCGGATCGGACATCATCTTTTTCAGACGGTCTTCTTTCTTATCCCATCTCCCGCAAATGACCAGCTGATGCGTCGCGCCCCATCTTTTCAACTGTTCAAACACCTTGATAAGAGTCTCGGTATTCTTATGGGGTTTAACGCTGCCAACATAGAGTATTATATTGTCGCCCAGACGGTACCTGCATTTCACATCGGCTATACGCGTCTTGTCCTCCACCTTACGAAAACTGTTACCGGACGCTTCATGAACGACATCTATTTTTGACGCGTACTGGTCTCCGAATATCTTCAGGAGGTCGTCTTTCGTACACTGTGAGACAGTTATCACCTTTTCCGATTTTTTAAGCGCAGAGCGTATCATGAACTCGGCATAATGCCTGGCCAGCGGAAACGATACCGATTTGGGGAAAAGAAGATAAATAAGGTCATGTATCGTGACGACCATCTTTTTCCCGCAAAGAAGCGGGACGTTAAAATGCGGCACATGGACGATATCCACATTACTCATACAATCCCTGGGGAAAAGCTGTTCCTGTATGGAATAGATGGGTGCGTCCCACGATACGATATTGCCCTGGTCGACCACATTAAGCAGAGACAGTTTATCCCTGTTCCCGAAGAGAACAAATTCATCTTTCGGTGACTGTTTTATAAGTTCCGGTACCAGGCAGCTTATGTACCTGCCGATCCCCGGATGGTCTATCATTCTGGCGTCAATGCCTATTCGCATATTATGCTCACCTATTTAAGCAAAAAGGAAAAAGGATAAAGGAAAAAGGATAGGTTGGTACTGTATCTTTAGGAATTACGAAGATTTGGGTAGATTAAGTAGGTAATTAGCCGGGTCCTGGGTCTCGAGCCAAAACCTAACACCAAACACCCTGCGCCCTGCTATTTTAGTATCTCGTATTTCGTATATCGTTAACTCTCCGCTATACATACCCTTCCTATATTTTTTCCCTTTTACTTTTTACTTTTTCCTTACCTCCGTTCACAGTTCACAGTTTACTGTTTACTACTTATCACCTCGTCTTATAACTTTATAAGCTTCAACCGGACACATTATACTCTAATCTCTGCTCTTTTCAAACATTATCACTCCGGGAGCTTCGGTATCCGTCGC
>JAVCCB010000025.1 GCA_030765685.1 Candidatus Tantalella remota
CCGGCGGAGTTGCGCAGAAGATACGCGGGATGATATGTCGGCATAAGTTTCGCGCCATGATAATCGTAAAACTTCCCGCGCAGTTTGCTTATAGATATCTCGCTATTAAGAAGCGTCTGGGCGGCGAATTTCCCCAGGGCGCATACGACCTTCGGTTTGATAAGCTCTATCTGCTTTAAAAGATACGGGGAACACACTTCTATCTCTTCAGGAAGAGGATTGCGGTTAGCCGGCGGGCGACATTTCAGTATGTTAGCTATAAAGACCTCTTCTCTCTTAAGCCCTATGGACTCTATGATCTTCGTGAGCAGTTTGCCCGCCCGTCCCACGAAAGGCCTGGCCTGCTCGTCCTCATCCGCCCCCGGCGCCTCGCCTACGAACATAAGGTCCGCGTCGGACGCTCCTTCCCCGAAAACAACGTTCGTTCTCGTTCCCGAGAGAGAACATAATTCGCAGGCGCGGGTCTTTTCTTTCAGGGCGTCGAAATCAAGCCCCGATAACCCGTTGTCCATGGGCGCGAGGTAGATCTCATCTACCCCTCCCAGTTTTTCAGACTCTATAGCCTTTTTAATACCGTTTATAAGATCTTTATCGCTCATCCGGTGCCCTCTCTTTTATTTTATATCCTCCAGGACCGAATCCACGACACTGCGCGAGGCATCAGGACGCCTCAGATGGTCAAGCCCTTTAAGGAAATTTCCGTAATTCTCGTCCGAGACGAGTATTTTATTAACCATGACGGGTATATCGTTAACGCTGTTCGCTTTTTCGGCGGCGCCGGCTTCGGTAAGCATCTCTTCATTCCAGGTCTCCTGACCCGGCACGGACGCGAAAAGTATCATCGGAAGACGCGAGTTCATCGCTTCGGTAACACTTATGCCCCCCGCTTTTGTTATCATCAATTCAGATACCGACATCAGTTCCGCGACCTTGTCGGTAAAACCGAATAAAATGACCGGGTAATCAAGCTCCTCTGAAAGCACCCCGATGTCCTGGTACGCGGCTTCATTGTGCCCGCATACGGTTATTACCTGCAAGCCCACTTCGCAGGCGTTCAACGAACGCAGCATCGCCTCCATCGGACCTACGCCGAACCCTCCGCTCATCATAAAAATGGTCTTCCTGTCGGGATCTATGCCGTATTTCTTCCGGAGTTCATCCATATCGAATTTTCCGCTGAACTCTTTTGTCGTCGGTATACCGGTAACCTTTATCTTCCCGGCGGAGATACCTCTTTTTTCAAGCGCGACGGATACCGGTTCCGCTCCCACAAAAAATCTGTCTATATCGTCCGAGAACCAGTAGCTGTGCGGACCGTAATCGGTGATGACCGCGTATAACTTTGAAGTGAGCATCTCTTTCTTCTTTAAGATGCCGGCGATGCTAGACAGAAGATAATGTGTAGCCACTATGGCATCCGGCGACTTCTCTTTAAGCATCTTCCCCAGTCCCGGGAGACTGTCATAATCCAGAACAGCCCGGATCCCGCGGGTCAGGGCATCCACCCATGACATATTGGAAAAATAAAAAAGCGCGGCCCAGAGCCATCTGGCGTGTTTCATAAGAAAAACGTAGAAATCCAGGTACAGGAACTTATAGACCTTGTTGCCGTATTCCAGGACATCCACCATTTCCACGTCCATCTCTTCCGGCCTCTGGTTAAGCTCATCCATAAGCGCCATCGCCGCTTTCTTGTGACCGAGCCCACCTGTCGAATATAATATAATGATCTTCTTCATAACTTGTCCTCTTAGTTTAAATCCAAGATCCTAAGCCCAAAATCCAAAAGAATCACTTAAATCCAAAATCCAAAAGAAACACTACTTTTGGGTTTTGGCATTTGGATTTAATTTGTCATTTGGTTTTTGTCATTTGGTTTTCCCCATGCATTAATTCGCAAGCTAACTACCCTGACTTATCACCAGGTCCACCGCTTCCAAGAGATCCTTGCAAATGTGATCCGGCTTATATTCCCAATCCTCCGCGTCGCCTTTCGACGATTTCCCCGAGGTAACAAGTATTGTATTAAGCCCCGCCGCGCGACCTGCCTGTATGTCACGCTGGGTATCACCGATATAGAACGTGCCGTCAAAACTATCTATCCCGAATTCTTCCTTGGCCTTGAGGAAAAGGCCCTCTTTGGGTTTCCTGCACGGGCAATCTTCTTCTTTCGTATGAGTGCAGTAATATACCCCTGATATACTTCCCCCGGCGCTCTCAACTACGTCTTTCATCGACGCCGTCACCCTATCCAGGTCTTCCTGCGTAAAATAACCTTTTCCCACTCCCTGCTGGTTGGATATTATGATGATCTTGTATCCCGCGTCGGTTATTTTTTTCACCGTTTCCGGGACACCCGGAAGTATCTGCAGATATTCGGGACCGGAGACATACCCGAATTCCGTCCATCCGCCCGGATCTTTATTTATCACACCGTCCCTGTCAAAAAAAACATACTTCTTTTTCATCTTTACTCCTTATCTTCCGCCGGGATAACGTTCTCTTTTATCTCGCCTTTCCCCACCTTAAACGACGATATCGCCCTCACGTCGTCCCACATCAGAAATGCAGCGAGCGTCATCGCCAGGCCCGCGAAATGCAACATAAACCTCGAAATAGTGGTGTTCACGTAAAAGAACAGGTTATTCCCCGTAGTCATCATGTATCCCACGAAATATCCCGCCGCGGAAAGAGTTATAAATAACACCAGGTAAAAGTTTTCCCCTTCACGCAGCGCCTTCCGCCTCCATATCATCGACGCGAATACAAGTACCCAGAATATGTTCCACTTTTTCGGCCCGAATACCTCCTGCTGAAAAAGATTAAGAAGGATCGGTATATCCTTTACGTTCTCCCATACTCTGGCCGGAGTAAGAGCCGCTATATCGATATCGCTGTTCGCCGCCGCAGCCGACAGTTTTATAGACAGCCACGGGAAAGCGATCACCGCGACTATCAGCAGCGACATCAACATGTCGGTAACAGCTCTTTTTCTCACGCCCTTTTCAGCCCTGGCGCAGAAAACCAGAAAAATAACAGCGTACGCGCATATAAAAACGGCCGCTTCGTTCTTTACCCAGAAAAGCAGGCCAAAAAGAACGGAGCTCAGGACAAGCTGGGTACGGTTCCTCGTTCTCGCGTACAGCATGAAGTATAGGAAAGCGCACGTGACAAAAGCAGTCAGTACAAGATCGGCATGGATTATCGTCGCGTAATCCGCGAGCTGGGGTATCGTCCCCAGCAGAAAAACTATGAGCAGTGAATAAGGCCTATTGAAAGACCTTCTTATCAGCGCGTAAAAGAGCCCCAGAAACGCCACGTAGATCACCGGCATCATCAGATTTACGGTAAAGTGGTCGAATCCCGTAAACTCGTATATCCAGGTCATGACAAGCGGCAGGAGAAGCGGATAGTCCGGATGCGCCACGGCGGTCTCCGGCCATGAAAAGAACCCCGCGGGTATACCCCCCTCGAGATAGAACATCTTCGCCTTAAGCGCGTAGTTCGCGACCGCATCATGAGAATGGACGGGTACCGGCAAAACCAGAAAAATCGTCCATAGTACCTGAACGCAAAGAGCCGCCGCGAGGATCATCTCCAGCTTCCCGGAAGCGACGCATTTCCCTCTCCAGGGGAGTATCTCATACAGCCTATTGCCCCTGAAAGCGTATCTGGAAAAAATGATGATGAAAAACACCGCGGGCAAAATAAGGATGTTCCCGGGATCGAACCCTATACCAGCGAGACTCATGACAAAAAACTGTAAACCCGCGAACGCGGATCCGAGGAAGAATGAAAGCGAGATGAGCTCAAGGATCGAATAATCGTAACGGAACCGCCTGACGGCGATAAGGATGAGCGACATGCCCGTTACTTCAAGTAGTATGATCGACAGCAGAAACTTCATCTATTCTTTACCTTCTTTGATCAGCACTTTCCCTTTGCCTGTGTATCCCTTCAATTCTGTGTACCCTTCACCAGGAGTGTACCCGCCCTCGTAGATAATAATAAAGTCAGCGTCACCGGTTGTGTTCCTTACGGGCCACAGAAAATAGCGGGCACGCACCTCATCTATTGAAAAGGCCTTAAACCCGGCAAGCTCACACGTGGATCCCGCGGGCATCTTTTCTCTGCAAAAAAGCATGAGGTCATAGAGTTCAGGCGTCATGACATTCCGCATCCTGTCCTCCCGGCCGTGAGAGTACTGATATTTAAGAGACGCGTACTGCCCGTCCTTATCTTCCCTTATCAGGAACAGGACCCACAGCACGATCCATATAGCCAGTAACAGCTTAAGGATATTCTCTTTATTCACTACGCGTAGGACGACCTTCAATGTCATCTCCCGCTCCTCAATGCCGCGGCAAAGGACGCCGGGTTCTCAAGTTCAAATGTCTCGCCTGACGCTGAAACAGCACACATGCCTTCCTCCCTGGAGAAGATTTCCGTTCCGTGCAGCGGTTTTAACATCCGCAGCACTTTGAACAGGACCCCTTTCTCCATTATCACCGCGTCGTACTTCTTTTTCTTTGTGAGCACCTTCCAGAGGATCTTCAGGGATATGTTCTTACCCGAAAGAAACGTCATCCCGATATCCGCGTGCCTCGTGATCTTTCTCCTGTCGAATTCCGCGAAAGCGCGCTTAGCCGGAAGGTCCTGCCTCACCCACATGTGTATTAAAGCCCTCTCCCTGGCCAGGGCTTTAAGGACTTCGTATTGCTCGGGCATGTTCCCTTCACTCACCGGCGTGCGGTCTATAAAAAAAACGCGGAGAAGCCTGCCCCATCTGTCTTCAAATATCGTCCTGTTGCGGAGGTATATTTCCTCCTTACCTTTCAGGTTTTTTCTGGAGGCCTGCTCCTCGTGAAAAACATACGACCCTTCGGCCATAACGGATATGAACCCTTTTTCGTAAGCTTTAGCGGCAAAATCCGTATCCTCATAGCATACACCCTCATAAGCCTCGTCGAGATACCCTATCCGGTCGATGACCTCTTTTTTGATAAGACAGGCAAAACCTATAGCATGCCCCAGCTCGACGAACTTTCCTTTCCGGTCCCGGATAAGCGAGGCATGATCATTTATCGATATCCCCTTATCCGGACGGGAACCGAAAGTATTACTCTGGGGGTTGACCAGACCTATATCGTCCCGGCTGAGCGCGACATTAAGCATCTCTTCTATCCAGCCGTCAGCCACAACACAGTCGTTGTTCAAAATGCATACGAACGGGGCATCCGAAAGCCTGAGCCCCTTGTTCATCCCGGCGGCAAACCCGGCGTTCTCAGGGCTGAACACCTTTTCTATAGACACCGTCTCGTTGCCCTTGACATCCATGATATATTTTTTGACTTCGGGTTCGGTACTGGCATTATCAACTATTATCAGCCTGGAAGGCACGCACGTCCCTTCCAGTACGCTTTTAACGCACCTCTTCAGAAGCTTCGGACTTTCATAGCTTAAAAGTACTATATCGCATTCGTGTTTCATTATATTGCTTTCCTTGTTCTAGCGTATAGTGGATAGCATTTAGCGAAAATAAAAATCGTCATCCCCGCAAAAGCGGGGATCCAGTAAAAAATATTACTTCCATTTGATTCCCACTTACTCGGGAATGAAGTTAGGTTAGTCCCTGATATCCCAATAACCACCATTCCCAATTCCCTATTCCCTATACACAGTTTACTGTTTACCGTTCACTGTTTCCAGTTTATTGCCCTCCTTATAGATCCTTCGCTTCGCTCCCGCCTACCTGTCATTCCGAGCGAGGCCGAAAGCTGAGTCGAGGAATCTGGATTCAGATCCTTCGACTTCCCTCGTTTTACTCGCTTCGCTCCTCTCGGCTTCAGTGAAGCTTCGAGGACTTCGTCAGGATGACATTCGACCTTATA
>JAVCCB010000068.1 GCA_030765685.1 Candidatus Tantalella remota
AATGTGAAGTGCAGCTGGCTTACGCGATAGGCGTACCGGAACCGGTAAGCGTTATGGTGAACACTTTTGGTACAGGGAAAGTGGATGAAACGAAGATAGTAAAAATGGTGAGGGAGAACTTTGACCTTACACCTGGAGGGATAATAGAAACGCTTAAGCTGAGGCGTCCGATATACAGGCGTACCGCGGCATATGGTCATTTCGGAAGGGATGAAGAAGGTTTTACCTGGGAAGAAACAGACAAAGCGGATGTTTTTAAATAAGCCGCCTAAAGTTCAGGCGGCGGAGAAGAAAGCCCTAAAATTAAGGAGAAAGCGATGACTGTCTCGACGGAGAACTATAAGATCAAGGATATGTCCCTTGCGGAGTTCGGGCGTAAAGAAATAGATGTAGCCGAACATGAGATGCCGGGCCTTATGTCCATCAGAAAAAAGTACGCGAAAGAAAAACCGCTTGCGGGGGTAAGGATAACCGGTTCGCTGCATATGACCATACAGACGGCTGTTCTTATCGAAACACTGGTAGACCTTGGAGCCGACGTCCGGTGGGCAAGCTGTAATATCTTTTCCACGCAGGATCACGCGGCGGCTGCTATAGCTGAGACGGGTGTGCCTGTGTTCGCGTGGAAGGGGGAGACTCTCGCGGAGTACTGGTGGTGCACGGAGCAGGCGCTTACTTTTCCGGACGGAAAAGGGCCACAGCTTATAGTCGATGACGGAGGAGATGCTACGCTTATGCTTCATCTGGGCGCCGACGCGGAAAAAGACGCTTCCGTGCTTAACACGAAACCGGGCGGAGAGGATGAGGAAGAGCTTTTTAAGGTCTTCAAGGAAAGATTAAAAGACGCTCCCGGCAAGTGGACCGAAATGATAAAAGAATGGAAGGGCGTATCCGAGGAGACGACTACCGGAGTACATCGTCTTTACAACATGATGGAGGAAGGGTCTCTTCTTGTTCCGGCGATAAACGTTAATGACTCTGTAACCAAGTCCAAGTTCGACAACCTGTATGGTTGCCGTGAATCTCTGGGCGACGGACTGAAAAGGGCCACGGACGTCATGATAGCCGGGAAGGTAGCGGTTGTCTGTGGATATGGCGATGTCGGAAAAGGTTCAGCGCAGTCGCTGCGCGGTTTCGGGGCCAGGGTAATAGTGACGGAAATAGATCCCATATGCGCGCTGCAGGCTGCGATGGAAGGATTCCAGGTCGCTACCGTCGAGGAGACTCTGGGCAAAGGTGACATCTACGTTACGGCCAGCGGGAACAAGGATGTTCTCAGGATAGAGCATATGGAGAAGATGAAAGATCAGGCGATAATCTGTAACATAGGACATTTTGACAACGAGATACAGGTGCCGCAGCTCAACGCTTTTCCGGGGATAAAAAAGGTGAACATCAAACCACAGGTTGATAAATATGTTTTTCCTGACGGAAGAGAACTTTATCTTCTCGCTGAAGGCAGGCTCGTAAACCTGGGATGCGCTACCGGGCATCCGTCGTTTGTTATGTCGAATTCATTTTCGAACCAGGTACTCGCGCAGATAGACCTGTGGAAGAACAAGGACGAGTACGAGAACAAGGTGTACAGGCTGCCTAAGTATCTTGACGAAGAAGTGGCCAGGCTGCATCTGGGGCGTATAGGCGTTAACCTTACTGAGATGACGGACGAGCAGTCGGATTATATAGGGTATCCTAAAGAGGGGCCGTATAAGCCGGAACATTACAGGTACTAAACAGCGGATCCGGTACCGAGTATCGGGTACCGGGTATCGAGGAGAGAACTATGAGCAAACAAATCAAGAAGATCGGTGTCCTGACTTCCGGTGGTGACGCTCCGGGGATGAACGCGGCCATAAGAAGCGTTGTGCGTACGGCCGTGAACGAAGGTATAGAGGTCTCCGGTATCATGAGAGGTTATGAGGGGCTTATTAGCGGAGAACTCATACCTATGGAATCCAGAAGCGTGAGCAATATACTTTCTCACGGAGGGACGATACTTAAGACCGCCAGGTCTAAAGAATTCATTACTCAAGAAGGCCAGGGGAAAGCGGTCAAGGTCCTGAAGGATAATGATATTGACGCGCTCGTGATCATAGGTGGTAACGGTTCTCTTCAGGGCGCTATCTGCCTCGAGAGGGATTGGGGAGTCAAGACCATAGGTGTACCCGGCACCATAGACAACGATCTGGGAGATACCGATTATACAATAGGAGCGCACACTTCCGTCGACACCGTTCTTGACGCTGTTGACAAGATACGTGATACGGTATCGAGCATGGAACGGATCTACGTTATAGAGGTCATGGGAAGGGAAGAACCCTATATCGCTATCATGGCGGGGCTTGCCGGCGGAGCAGAAGAAATATTGTTTCCGGGCAGCGAGGTCGATATCGAGCAGATATCAAAAGAGATACAGGAAGCTGATAAAAAAGGTAAGAGAAGCTGGATAGTTATACTTTCAGAAGGGTATGGGAACGCGCCGACGGTTACACGTCAGATAGCCGAGAGGACGGGCTATTCGGTAAGGGGCGTGACTCTGGGGCATATACAGCGCGGCGGTTCACCTAACGCTCCCGACAGGGTGCTGGCCTCCGTAATGGGAGCCCATGCCATAGAGTCTCTTCTCGGCGGACATCACGGTAAAATGGTAGGGATAAAAGGTTCCACGCTTCACCTGGTGCCTTACCAGACAGCCTGTTTTGAGCGAGACAAAGACAGAAAACTTCATTCTATGTTGTATGACCTTACAAAGTTGCTCGCGAAATAGTTTGAAAGGAAAATCGGCAGTTACCATTAGCTGTTAGCAGGACCATGCGGATCGTAACCAAATACTTTCTTAAAGAGCTTGGAGGACCTTTTCTGGGAGCCCTTTTTATTTCCACCATAATACTGGCTGCAGGTAATATTATGCAGACCGTTGATATGGTGATGAACAAAGGCGTCGAGATCATGCAGGTGGTACAGATCTTCCTCCTATTTCTTCCGTACGTACTTATTTTCACTATACCCATCTCGGTACTTTCGGCCGTCCTTTTAGGTTTCGGAAGGTTGTCGGGAGATAACGAGGTAACCGCGCTCCGGACAAGCGGGATAAGCATATATAAGGTCGTATTACCGATACTTATATGCGGGTTCATAATAAGCCTGATGAACGTACCTCTTAACGACAAGATACTTCCGCAGTCGGAGTTTGCTGCCAGAAAACTGCTTAAACGTGTGGGGCTTAAGCATCCCGCCGCGCTGCTGGAACCGGGAGTGTTCGTCAAAGGCTTCAAAGATTACATTATTTTCATACACAGCGTGAAAGGTAATGATCTGGAGGATATCCGGATATATCAACCGAGAGAAGGTGAAGCTACGCGTACCATAGTAGCGGAAAAGGGGCAGATAATACCTTTGCCCGAAGAGAACAGCGTAAAGTTAAGGCTGCTCGACGGCACGGCGGACGAGATCAGCGCGGACAAACCGGACGAGTTCTATAAACTGTCGTTCAAGGATTATTACATGACGCTGGACCTTGATGGGGCGGTCGATACAGCGAATATACAGAAAAAAGCCAGGGAGAAAAGCATCAAGGAGATCCTGACCGAGGTCGCGTCGCTTAAAAAGGGCCACGAGGACATCGTGCCGCTGAAGATAGAACTGCATAAGAAACTGGCGCTGGCGTTCTCTAATTTTGTTTTTGTGTTCGTCGGGGTGCCTTTGGCGATAACGACGCATCGACGGGAAAAGTTTATAGGGTTCGGTCTGGCAATAGGTATTTTTCTCATATTTTGGGGCATTATGCTGAGCGGTATCGCTTTTGCCATACGGGGGCTTATCCCGCCATGGGTGGGTGTCTGGACCGCGAACATCGTCCTGACCGCGTTTGGGGTCGTGATGTTCCGCCGTCTGTCCAGAGGATAAAAGGGGAAAATGAAGATACTTGAAAAATATGTACTGAAAAGTTTTGTATGCTCTTTTCTTTTCTGCATAACACTCCTTATAGTGCTTGGAATAATAGGGGATATCCTGGGATTTCTCGATGATATATTCAAGCATGACATACCCCTGGGCAGTATAATGGCGTTTTATTTTTATCTCGCTCCGTTCGCTTTCGTGAACATGCTTCCGTTTGCCTGTCTTCTCAGCGCTGTCTATGTCTTCAACACTTTGAGTAAAAACCATGAAGTAACGGCGGTGGTCGCGAGCGGCCTAAGCTTGTGGGAACTGCTCCGGCCGGTACTTCTGGTGACGTTCGTTTTTTGCCTGGTCGCTTTTATAGTGAACGACAGGGTCGTTCCCTCGACCATGGAGAAATCGAATCGCATAAAAAAAGAGGAACTCCAGAACAGGGGAGATAAGAAGGATAAGGGCATAGAGGATATAGCCGTCTACGGCCGGGGGGGGCAGATAATATTCGCGAAGTCGTATATGCCGGCGACAAAGACCCTGAAGCATGTCATCGTCCACAAGCAGAACGACGAACGTGTTATAACCGAAAAACTAAGCGCCCGTCTGGTGAAGTGGGACTCTGGCGGGGTATGGAAGGGTGAAGACGTTGTTGTTTTTAAGGTCGACGCGGCAGGTGATTTTGTAAGCGATCCCGAGGTCCACAAGACGTTTGATGTGGACATAGAAGAAACTCCTGATGATTTTCTGAATAACCAGTGGGATCCCAGGTTCATGAGCTATCGCCAGCTTAGGGAATATCTTAAGATCTTTAATGTAGGGTCTACTTCCACGGTCAGAAGACTTTTGGTGGATCTCAACTATAAGTTGGCTTTGCCGTTCACGGCGCTTATTACAGTGCTTATAGGCGTACCTTTCAGTATCGAGACAGGGCGCGCCAGCGCTCTTATAGGAATGGCCAGGGGCATAACAATAGCCATACTGTATCTTCCCGTTATGGCGATAAGCCTCGCGCTGGGCAAGGGAGGGATCCTCCCGCCGGCGCTTTCTGCCTGGCTGTGCAATGTCATCTTCATGTTTATAGGAATCTATTACGTAAATCGCAAAAGCTAGCGCTTGGCGATAGTGAGCGCGAATCTTGGGAATTGTGAAGAGGGAATAGGGAAATCGTCATCCCCGAATGCGACCGAGGGGCATAGGTCTCCGAGGAAGTGCCGAATGCCAGAGGGCTTCGGCCTCTTAGCGGGGACCCAATAAAAATATTTTGACTTCTATTTGATTCCCGCATGCGCGGGAATGACGTTCGAGTTTGTCCCAGATCTCCCAATATCCTGATCCCCCGATCCCCTGAATCTGATCCCTGCTTGTTAGTTTAATCAAAGAGCCTGCATTTATAACCTGGTTAGTTTCTGCCAGGTTACCGCATTTAAATCTCAAATATCAAAAATCAAATATCAAAGTGCAAATAATATAGCGCATCAGGTCTTGGGTCTTGGGTGTTGGGGATGAACCATAACCCAGCAATATTAGATTTCTCGACTACGTGCCCTTTGGGGCACTCCGCTCCCGCCTTCGCTAAAGCTACGGCGGACAGGCGAAATGACAGAAGTACTGTCATCCCGAGCGACCCCTGCTGCTGTTTTGCGCAGCAAAGCGCGGGGGGAGTCGAGGGATCTACCAGGCGACCATGGTTTAACCGCCACCCTTCAGGCAACAACTGAAGTAAAAAGTGAAAAGGGAAATCGTTTCTCGCATGCGACCGAGGGGCAAAGGCTCCCGAGGAAGTGTTGAATGCCAGAGGGCTTCGGCCTTTAAGCGGGGATCCAATAAAAAATGGTTACTTTTATGTGATCCCGGATATTCGCCGTCGGCGAATTCCGGGATGACGTTGTGTTTCCCGCTGGAGTTTATCCTGTACCGAACTTGTTCTGGTACAGGACGGGAATGACGTTCGAGTTCGTCCCTGATCTCCCGATACCCTGAATCTGATCACTGATCACTGATGACTGCTTTTTAGTGGTGTTCGCGCGAGCGTTAAAGCGCAGACATTCCGAGCTCCGGCGCGAAGCAGCTCGCGCGCGCATGCTTCCAGAGTAGCGCCCGTTGTCGTGATATCATCCACGAGGATAACACTCCTTCCGGTAACGCGCAGCCGGTCTACGACAGCGAAAGATCCCCGCAGGTTATTTATTCTTTTTTGTTTCGTGAGGCCCGTCTGGGACGGGGTGTTTCGGGTCTTAACCAGCAGGTGCCGGTCAAGACGGTGTTCTGATCTGCTGGTAACCACCTCTGCCAGCAGCTCCGACTGGTTAAATCCCCGGAATTCTCTTTTTGAGGGGTGTATCGGAACCGGTACCAGGAGTTTTGGTTTCGGTCCCGCGAGACTCTTATCTTCGATGAACGGATACAGTATTTTCTCGAACAATGGAAGAAACCCTCTGTTACCGTCGTATTTAAATCTTTTTATGCATTCGCGCAAGGCGCCTTTGTTCATCCGGCAGGACCATGTGATGCTGACGATGTCAGAGTAAAGAGTATCACAGGGAGCGCCCGAGAGGATCTTTTGCCGGCAGCTATCGCATAACATATGGGGATATTCCGCCCCGCCATACCCGCATCCCGAGCAGGGGGAGGGTAGCACCAGACTCATGCAGGAATGTAATATTTGTTGGATCATAGTGTTCCTCCTTAAATTGTAGTATAAATGCAGGTCCTGGGTTTTGGGACACACACCTAAAACCTAACACCCCTTAATCTTGACTGGATTCTCGCTTCTGCGGGAATGACGTATTTAAATTCTATCCGCTTCGCCGAAGCCCTCTGGCTTTCGGCACTTTCTCGGGGGACTTTGCCCATCGGTCGTGAGGGAATGCCGTCGCTGCTTAACGTAAATAATAAAAAACGTCATCCCCGCATGCTCTAAGCGGGGATCCAATAAACATTATTATTTCTATGTGATTCCCGCTTCCGCGGGAATGACGTTCGAGTTTGTCCCTGATGTTCCGGTACCCTAGTTCCCAATACCCGGATCTCCCGATACCCTGTTTCTACGAGTACCTAGAATCGAGAATCCAGTATCTGACTTCAGTTTTACCCCTATACTACTATAGACAAGTTTTCACACCATTTTCTTGCACTTTTTTTTTAATTTTCTTGCTTTTAGGCGTCTTTTGACTAAAATAGTTGTAGTTAACAGGAGGGTAGAGTGAAACAGGAGAACCTTTTCAACCTGTCGATGTTTTTGGTCAGGGTAATAATAGGTGTCATTTTTGTAGGGCATGGAGCTCAGAAGCTTTTTGGTATGTTCGATGGCGTAGGCCTCGAGGGTACGGCAAAAATAGTAGAGGGCCTGGGCATGTCTGACGCTTATATCATAGCTATGATATGGGGCGCCATAGAGTTCTTCGGAGGTATTTTCCTTATATTCGGCATAACCGCGCGATGGGCCGCTTTTCTGATAGTTCTTACCATGATAGTGCGATTGTGGAAGGTCAATTTGGTGTACGGGTCTTTTATAGAGAACGGTGGTATCGAGCAGAACCTGATAGTTATCGCGGCATGTCTTCCTGTCATTTTGGCCGGAGGCGGCAGATGGTCTGTTTGGGACATATAAAAGAATGAGAGGGGTATTTCTTGACCAGAATACCTCATTTTGATAAAATATCCGAAAAGAAAGAGAGGTGTTTTGATATGAAAGCTGTAATAGATGCGGAAATGTGTATTGGTTGTGGTTTGTGCGCCCAGGTAGCCCCTGAGGTATATGAGATGCAGGATGACAAAGCAGTTGTGATAGGCGACGAGATCTCTGAGGATAAGGCTGAGGACGCGAAAAGCGGTGCTGATCAGTGTCCTGTGAACGCCATAGTGATATCATAAACGCGCTTTATCCTGATCGATCGTTAGAGCCGACCCCTTGTTAAGCTGTCTTTAAGCCAGGCTTTTGAGGGGTCGGATTTTATGGGGACATACACTTATGAGAATAATCAAATTAGCGGCTACATTGGTCTTCACGGCGGTTATACTGGCGGCGACTTTTTATGTCGCGTACATGAAGCCCAGGCATGTCGTGCCGATACTGATGTATCATGCCGTGAGTGACGTTGAGGGAAGCTCACTTAACGTCACTCCGAAGAACTTTGCTCGCCAGATGGATTTCCTGCATGACGCCGGATATTCGGTTATATCTCTGAATGAGCTTGTAGACAAGATAAAAAAGGGAGATAAAGCCGCGCCCAAAACCGTTGTTATAACCTTCGATGACGGTTATGAAGACAACTATCTGCACGCGTTCCCGTCTCTAGAAAAATACGATATGCCGGCTACTATCTTTTTGATAACCGGCTATGTTGACACACGCAAGAACTACTTAAAGTGGGAACAGGTGCGCCTGATGATGAAGAACGGCATGGATTTCGGAGGGCATACCCGGGATGATGTCTATCTTCCGGGAGTCAGAGATGAACATAGCCTGTGGAACCAGATAGCCGGATCCCGTGAAGACATAGAATCCAACATTGACGGGGAAGCCCTGTATTTCTGTTATCCTACAGGAGGGTTTACTGAACAGGTGAAGGACATCGTGAAAAAAGCGGGATATAAGGGGGCGTGTACCACCAACAGGGGGTACGACCGCTCGAACACGGATGTCTACGAATTGAACCGCGTGAAAATAACCAATTCTGATACGACTAAACCGTTCCATTTTCGGGCGAAGCTGTCAGGGTATTACAACTTATTCCGCAGCCTGAAATCTGGCAGCTAATTAGCGCTCGAGGTTTACTGAATATTAAATACTGAATACTGAATACAAGAAAGACAGGAGCACAATGGCCAAAAGTTTGCAATACGATACCAAATACATGGAAGGGTTCGTTTCGAAACAAGATATCGACGGTATCCTGCCTGAGATAGAAAAAGCTCACACCATGTTAAAAGATAAGACTGCTCCCGGAAGCGATTTTCTGGGGTGGATGGATCTTCCCGCTAATGTGGATGAAGACGTCCTGAACAATATCGCGAGCGTAGCTGGGGAGCTCGACCAGAAGTCTGATGTAATGGTGGTAATAGGTATCGGAGGTTCTTATCTCGGTCCCAAAGCCGCGCTTGAAATACTTCTGCCTTATCCCGGAGACAGAAAAGTTAAGTTCGCCGGCAACAACCTTTCCGGCGACTACCTTTGCGGCCTTCTTGAGTATCTGAAGGATAAAGATTTCTGTGTAAATGTGATATCAAAGTCAGGGACCACCACCGAACCCGCCGTGGCGTTTAGGATAATGGAAAAGTTCATGGAGGAGAAATACGGAAAGAATAATGTGTCTGACAGGATAGTCTGTACGACGGACCGGGAGAAAGGCGCCCTGAAAAGAATGGCCGATGAAAGAGGGTACCGTAGTTTTGTTATCCCGGAGGACGTGGGCGGGAGGTTTTCAGTCCTGACGCCCGTCGGACTTCTACCGATGGCCTGCGGAGGAATAGATATCAGGAATCTTATAGCCGGGGCAGCCGATCAAAGGGAAGCTGTCGCGGAGATGGATATTGAGAACAATATAAGCTACAAATACGCCGCTTTGAGGAATATCCTTTATCGTAAAGGCAAAAAGATAGAGTTACTGGCAAGTTTTCACAGCAGACTGCATTATGTAGATGAGTGGTGGAAGCAGTTGTTCGGAGAAAGCGAAGGCAAGGGGGGACGGGGGATATTTCCCGCGTCATGTGATTTTTCTACGGATCTTCATTCGATGGGACAGATGATACAAGAGGGCGAGAGGAATCTTATGGAGACGTTTCTCGTAATAGATAAAATGGGATCCTCCTGTGTTATTCCCGAAGACGCTGATGATCTGGATGATCTTAATTATTTGGCGGCCCATCAGATGGATCATGTGAACCGGAAAGCGTATGAGGCCACCTCCGAAGCTCATTTCGAGGGCGGGGTCCCGAATTCCACGATACACCTTGAAGACAGGACGGCGTATTGTCTGGGGCAGCTTTTTTATTTCTTTGAAAAAGCGGTCGCTATTTCGGCTCTTGTCTCCGGGGTGAATCCCTTCGACCAGCCCGGCGTGGAATCCTACAAGAACAAGATGTTTAAGTTACTGGGCAAGCCGGGAGTGTAAGACCGCGCCTGGGAGGCTAAAAGCTAAACCTAAACCTAAACCTAAATCTTAACCTCAACCTTAACCTGGTATCCAAAGCGCCCACGATCAGCGGGCAGGTAACGAGAGACCTATGGAACTGCAGTTCACTTTTTATACGATAGCTCTGGCGGTGGTGAAGACCTTTGTCCTTATGGGCGTAGGGTATTTACTTTACAGGACCAAAGTAATAGACGGTAAGTTTACCGATACGCTCAGCATCATACTCGTCCGCGTCATCTTTCCCGCTTTGATAGTTTCCAAGATGATAACGTATTTCAGTTTCTCGGGATATCCGGGATTGTGGGTCCTGCCGCTTTTTGCGATAGCATTTTCACTGATAGGGATGGCCTTGGGATTGATCGCTTTTCCTTTTTTAAAAGGTTTCAGTCCCAAAAAAGAGTTTGTCGCTAGCAGCGGCTTCCAGAACTGCGGGTATTTGCCTATGACGCTCCTGCTTTTTGCTTTTCAGGGAGCGATAGAAGAAAAGCTGCTTATTTACCTGTTCTTTTTTATCATAGGGTTTAATATCTTGATGTGGTCTATCGTCCCTCTGGTCCTTTCGGGAGACATAAAGAAAGGGTTTAGCGCTAAGGTGATGCTGAATCCGCCTGTTCTGGCTACGGTGTTCTCGCTTTTCTGGGTAGCGGTAGCTGGGAAGGGAAGCATGCCTTCGATCCTTATGGATCCGATCACGCGACTCGGCCAGGCGGCTTTCCCCATAGCGATGATAACATTGGGGGCGTATCTTAGCATGCACCAGGCACACAAGCCTGAGCGGATAATGCCGCTTGTGACCTGCGGTGTTATAAAGCTCGTACTTCTTCCGGTAATAGTGTTTTCGGCGTTGTTTTTTCTGCCGCTAAACGGGGATATGAAATTTTTCCTCTTTCTTGAAAGCATCATGCCCACCGCCGTATCCCTTGTGGTCATAGGAAGCTATACGGGCGCGGACAACAGGTTTTTCAGCAGTGTTATATTTTATACGCACGTTGTAGCCATTTTTAGCATCCCTCTGTGGCTCGCGCTGTTTCACGCCGTGATGAAGTGACCCTCATTTAAGATGCCCCTGAACTTGACTAAAGGTTCTATATAGGGTATTTTCATATTAAATAGGCGCTGAGTATAATATTATAAATATTCGGTAGACAGATGACGCGGTCATAGATCTTTCCCTGAAAAATAGACAGGAGTCGACATGTTGTTCGGAGCAATTCTCATTATTTGCGGCATACTTATAGCGGTGTATCCACCGCTTCTTTCACTTGTAGTAGCGGCGGTGCTGGTTGCGGTGGGGACCATACTCAGTATTATAAGCTATAGGTACAAGAAGACCGCTAAGCAGTTTGATGATCCTTTTCTCGATTTTTTCATGAAGATGTAATGGTCAGGAAGGGTAAATTGTACACTTTATGCCCCCGGACGGGGGCCTGCCAAAGGGAGTATACATGAAAGAGCTGAAAGCGAAAGACCTTAAGAAAATATGCGATCCTTCAAAATTTCCTTTTAAGACCACCGAGGACTATGAGTTTGAGCTGGAGCCTCTCCATCAGGAGAGGGGGGTAAACGCGATCGAGTTCGGGCTCAACGTAAAATCCGATGGGTACAATATCTTTGTCTGCGGTCCTGCCGGCACCGGCAGAAATACGCAGGTAAACAAGCTTGTCAACGATGTGGCGGCAGGACAGGAATGTCCGGGTGACTGGATATATGTTAATAATTTTCTTAATCCGGATGAGCCGATAGCGATACATCTTCCCGTCGGCAGGGGGATAATCTACAAGAAAGACATAGAGGAGCTTGTTGAAGAGCTCAAGGTAGAGATACCAAAAGCTTTTGAAAGTGAAGATTATGAAACACGGAAACACGATCTCTTGAAGGAATATATGGATAAAAGAGACGTTACGATGCAGGATATCGAGGACAGGGCTTTTGAAAAAGGTTTCGTCCTGAAACAGTCCGCGACCGGCGTGATACTTGTGCCCCGCAAAGGCGACGAGCCGATGACTAACGAAGAGTATGAAGAGCTCGAAGACGGCGAGAAAAAAAAGACAGAAAAAAAGAAACACGATCTTCATATCAAGATAGAACAGGTACTGGGGGAAGTGCGCAGTATGGAAAAAGCGGCTAAGGTGGTGATAAAAGAGCTCGAAAAAGAAGTGGCACTGTTCTCCGTCAAACACATAATAGACGAGCTCAGGTTCAAGTATCGGGAATTCGAGGACGTTATCGAACATCTTAACCACGTCCAGGAAGATGCCGTCGAGAATATAGACGCTTTCAAAGAAGAGGAGGAAGGCGCGCAGCAGGGTTTTTTCGGCATGAAAGGCGCGGCCCCCAAGAACTCTTTCCTGAAATATCAGGTGAACCTTCTGGTGGACCACAGGCATTCCAAGGGGGCTCCCGTCATAAGAGAGCCGAACCCCACGTACTATAATCTTCTGGGGAGGATAGAATATGTGTCCCATTTTGGGTCGATGAGCACAGACTTCACCATGATAGCGCCGGGAGCGCTCCATAAGGCTAACGGCGGATATCTTATACTTCAGTCCATGGACGTCTTAAGCAGTTTTATGGCCTGGGATGTGCTTAAAAGAGTCGCCCGAAACCATGAGATAAAGGTCGAAGACATAAACGAGCAGTACAGGATGATATCGACCACCAGTCTTAAACCGAAACCGATACCTTGCGATATCAAAATAGTTATGATAGGACCGCCGTGGCTTTACCAGATGCTTTACAGGTTTGACGAGGATTTTCGCAAGATGTTCAAGGTGAAAGCTGATTTTGCCGTAGAGATGGACCGCGACGAACAAAAAATAGAGAAATATGCCGCGTTCATAAAAGTGAGATGTGAAGAAGAGGGTCTTTTGCATTTTGACAGGAAGGCGGTAGCCAAGGTCATAGAATACGGGTCCCGGCTGACGCATGACCAGGAAAAACTTAGCGCGAGGTTCATGTATGTGGCTGATATGCTTCGCGAGGCGGATTACTGGGCGGGTAAGGACAACGCTAAATATGTGGACGCGCCGCATGTGGCGAAAGCCATGCACGAGAAAATATACAGGTCAAGTCTGATCGAGGATAAGATAAACGAGCTGATAGACCAGAACGTCCTCATGATAGACGTGACCGGAAAAGTGGTCGGCCAGGTGAACGGGCTGGCCGTTCTTGATATCGGAGAGTATATGTTCGGGAAACCGTCCCGCATAACAGCCCGTACTTTTATGGGCAAGGGAGGCCTGGTGGATATCGAGCGACAGGTCAAGATGGGCGGGAGCATACATTCAAAGGGAGTGATGATACTCAGCGGATATTTCGGCGAGAAGTTCGCCCAGGATATGCCCCTGAGCCTGAGTGCCAGCATATGTTTCGAACAGTCCTACGACGGTGTGGACGGCGACAGCGCTTCGAGCACCGAAGCGTATTGTCTTTTGTCCTCGCTTTCAGGGGTACCGATAAAACAGTCTATCGCTGTCACGGGGTCGATGAACCAGCATGGTGTCGTCCAGCCGATAGGAGGCGCTAACGAGAAGATAGAGGGTTTTTACGACGTGTGCAAGATAAAGGGGATCACAGGGAAACAAGGCGTGATCATCCCCGGATCGAATATCAGGCACCTTATGCTCAAGGATGAGGTCGTGGATGCCGTTAAGAAAGGAAAGTTCCACATATGGCCTGTATCCCATGTGGATGAAGGAATAGAGATACTTACCGGGAAAAAAGCCGGGCAGAAGGGGAAAGACGGCAAATATCCCAGAGGCACCATAAACTATCTCGTAGAAAAGAAGCTGAAAGAGTATAACGATAAGCTGAAGCACGGCGGGAAGAAAAAAGCGGATAAGAAGAAAAAGAAAAAATAAGAGCACAGCCTTAAACGCTATACGCTAAATGCTGAAATAGCGCGCATGATATGAATATATTACTAATAATAGGCATAGTTATCCTGCTGGGTACGGTGGCAGGGAAGGTATTCACCCGGCTTAAGCTGCCGCAGGTCACGGGTTATATTATCATCGGCCTTGTTCTGGGAGAATCTTTTAACGGTTTCCTGAGCGGCCCGGTGATGGATTCGTTCGGCCCTATCATAGAACTTGCCCTGGGCATAATAGGGTTTATGATCGGCTCAGAGATCAACCTGGAGCGGTTCAAACGCTACAGCCGGTCCATCTATACGATACTTTTTATGGAAGCCTTCCTCACGTTCTTTCTTGTGGCCGGTGTTACCGTTCTTATAACGGGAAAGGTCTATCTGGGCCTCATTTTGGGCGCTCTCTCATCAGCTACGGCGCCCGCGGCGACATACAGTGTCCTTGGTGAGTATAAAGCCAGAGGCCCTCTTACTATGACGACACTTTCGATAGTGGCTATGGATGACGCGCTGGCACTTATTATATTCGGTTTCGCCAGCGTTTTTGCCAAGTCTCTCATAATACATCAGTCGGTATCCCTCGTCCGGACTATGGGGATGCCTCTCTTCCAGATAGCTATGTCGATCTTAATAGGTGTAGTGGCGGGACGCGTCCTGCACAGGCTGGTTTCACGCGTGAGGGAAAGGGAACGTATACTTCCGTTTACGCTGGGCACTATAATCTTTGTTGTGGGATCGTCTATATATTTCAAAGTGGATCCTATCCTCGCGTCCATGGTCCTGGGATTTGTGGTATCAAACCTCCAGACATCTGAGAATAGGGAGATGTTCGACCTTATTAAGCGGTTCAGCCCGCCGATATTCATTCTTTTCTTTGTGCTGGTGGGAGCGCGCCTTGACGCGTCAATCATGCTGAAAGGCGGGGTGCTTTTTCTCGCTGTCGCGTACATGATAACACGTAGCATAGGAAAAGTAGCGGGCGCCTACATAGGTGGAAAACTGTCGGGGGCTAAGCCTACCGTTACGAAATATCTCGGGTTTTGCCTTTTTGATCAGGCGGGCGTAGCGGTAGGTCTTGCCATAGCGACATTTAACGGATTCAGCGTTCTCGGCGAAGAGGCTAAGATGGCCGGTATCCTTATTATAAGCATCATAACGGCTACTACTTTTATCCTGCAGCTCGTAGCACCTCCGATGATAAAATACGGAATAAAAAAAGCTGATGAGATGGACAGGAATGTTACCGAGGAGGATATAATAGCGGCGCATAAAGTGGAGGAGATGATGGAGGAAGATTTCTTTGTCATAAGAGAGAACAACAATCTCCACCAGATAATAAATACCATGAAACAGAGCGACTCTTATAACTTCCCGGTCATTAATATGAAGGGTGAATTCATAGGGATAATCTCTTTGGGGGACATGAGGGATGTGCTCGACGAGGAGCAGCTGGACCAGCTAGTTTTGGCCGGGGATGTAGTCAAGGAAGTGGATGACGTGGCTTATGCCTCTCAGGGGCTCGATGTAGCGATGCACATATTTGATACTAAAAAGATAGGATATATAGCGGTGATGGAAAAGGAAGGGTCGACAAAACTTGTCGGTCAGCTCCAGTATCGGAATGTAAGGAATAATATTACCAAAGAGGTACTGCTTAGGCAGCAGGAACTCGAGGTGTAACGCAATGAAAGGAGACTCCGGGGATATGAAGAAAACATTTTTTATGATACTGATTATGGTGCTGGTGTTCGCCGTGGCTTTTCCGCAGACGGGGATGTGCCGGGACAAGGTGAATATGCACGCTATGCTTAAAGATGCCAAAGAGGTGGCTGTGTATGTCGAGGACATCACTGACGCCACTGGCAGTTCTGACCACGTACTGGAGGGGATCAAAAAGCATCTTGAGAACGCTCTGGATACCAGGATGAGCGTAAATTTCGAGGTGGTCGAAGATATAGACGACGCCGATCTCGTTATTTCGTGTGAGGTTACCGAGTACATATGGCTGGAAGAGGATCCGGTGGATCAGATCACGGGTGCAACAGGTGTGGCATACGATGTTCTTATGAAAGAGAATTATGCTAGGCTGCAGGCAACGTTTTCCGTCAGGAAAGGCCCTAAGAAGGTAGTTCTTTTTAAGAGGAGAGGGGGGCTTTTTCGCCGGAGGAACATACTGTACAAGAACAACCTGCAGGTCACGATTACCAGGAAAACAATGTCCATGGACGAGAGTGTTCCGCTTGTCGAGGAAGGCATAATAAAAGTGTTCATGAGAAGATGTTTCAGCAAGAACGCCAAATCGCTGCGCAGGTAGATATTATCACTACTCGGCGCCCGTTGAGGGCGCCGAGACATTCTTTTAAAAATCCCACAAAAACTTGACTTTTGGCCTTTTGTAGCGTAACATATAGATAGATGCAAATATGTAAATACGTCTATACGATTAGTAAGGTGTTAGGTCTTGGGTGTTCCTCCTTCGCTATCCTCTTTCGCTAAAGCTTCAGCGGACAAGAAGCTTCGGCGGACAAGTAGGTGTTGGGGGTTCCTCCTTCGCTAAAGCTTCGGCGGACAAGTAGGTGTTGGAGTAAAATATATCGTACCAAAGACCCAACTATTATTTAATAGGAGGCAATAAACATGTTACCGGAAAAACTTACAGTAAAAACACAGGAAGCCATAAGGGGCGCGCTTCGGGAAGCCGTAGATAGAGGGCAGCAGGAGGTAGGCGCGGAACACCTCCTGTATTCGCTTCTTTCCGACGGGTCGGGGACCTGTGGGATAATATTGAAAAAGATAGGAGCTTCTCCCGCGGGGATGATGGCAGAATTGGATGAGGAGTTGTCCAAAAGAGCGCAGGTAAGCGGAGCGTCGGCGCAGGCGTACCTTTCGGCTGAGATGAACAAGCTTATGCAGGAAGCGGACAAGGAAGCCAGAAGCCTCAAGGATGATTATATCAGTGTAGAGCATCTGCTTTTGGCGATGACCAAAGAAAAGAAAGGCAGTGTGGCCCAGATCCTTAAGAAGCATCATGTTACTGCCGACAGGGTCTTGAGCGCTCTTCAGGAGATAAGGGGCGGGCAAAGGGTCGAGGATGAAGACCCGGAGGGCAAGTATCAGGCTCTCGAGAAATATGGTCGCGATCTTGTAGAGCTCGCGGATCTTGGAAAACTTGATCCCGTGATAGGCCGGGATGAAGAGATCCGGAGGCTAATACATGTCCTGTCCCGGAGGACAAAGAATAATCCGGTGCTGATAGGCGACCCCGGGACGGGAAAGACCGCCGTGGTGGAAGGACTGGCGCAGAGGATATCGTCCAAAGACGTACCCTCGACGCTTAAGGACAAACGGGTAATAGCGCTCGACCTGGGCGCTCTAATAGCGGGTGCAAAGTACAGGGGAGAGTTCGAAGACCGGCTGAAAGCGGTGATGAAGGAGATCAAGGAAAAAGAGGGCCAGATAATAGTATTCATAGACGAGTTGCATACGATCGTGGGAGCAGGCGGAGCGGAAGGAGCGGTCGACGCGTCCAATATGCTCAAGCCCGCTCTCGCGCGCGGAGAATTAAGATGTATCGGAGCTACGACTCTGGACGAGTATCGCAAGTACATCGAAAAGGACAAAGCTCTGGAGAGGCGCTTCCAGCAGATTTTCATCGGAGAGCCCAGCGTGGAGAATACTATAGCGATCCTGAGGGGCCTCAAGGAGAAATACGAGATACATCACGGTGTAAGCATCTCCGATTCGGCAATAGTCGCGGCCGCTACGCTTTCGGACAGATATATCACGGCCCGTTTTCTCCCGGATAAGGCTATAGATCTTATAGATGAAGCGGCGTCGAAGCTGAGGATAGAGATCGACAGCGTTCCTACTGAGATCGACCAGGTGCAGAGAAAGATAATGCAGCTTGAGATAGAAAATCAGGCGCTCAAGAAAGAAAAGCATACAGCCAGCGGGAAGACCAAGGTCAAGGACGTCGAAGAAGAGCTTAAGGGATTAAGGTCAAAGCTTCAGGAAATGAAAAAACACTGGGAAAAAGAAAAAGCCGTCATAGGAAAGATACAGGAGATAAAAGAACAGATGGACACCGTTCGCATCGAAGAGTCTAATGCCGAAAAAGAGGGAGATCTCGCGAAAGTCTCCGAGGTCCGTTATGGCACGCTTGTCAAACTTCAGGAAGCGCTTGATAAAGAGACATTGGAACTGGAAAAGGTCCAAAAGGATAACAAGATGCTGAAAGAAGAGGTGGACGACGAGGATATATCTGAAATAGTCTCACAGTGGACGGGGATACCGATAACCAAACTCATGGAATCGGAAATAGAGAAGCTTATACGGATGGAAGACGTCCTGGGCGAGCGCATCGTCGGTCAGGATGAAGCGGTGGAAAAGATCTCCGACGCTGTCCGTCGGTCACGCAGCGGTATGGGCGATCCGAACAGGCCTATAGGGTCCTTTCTGTTCCTTGGTCCTACCGGAGTGGGTAAGACCCATATGGCGCGTACGCTGGCCTGGTTTCTTTTTAATGATCCGGAAGCGATGGTGAGGATAGACATGTCGGAGTATATGGAAAAACATGCCGTGTCACGTCTTATAGGCGCGCCCCCGGGTTATGTGGGTTACGAGGAAGGCGGCCAGCTGACAGAGAAAATAAGAAGGAGGCCCTACAGCGTCGTTCTTCTGGATGAGGTAGAGAAGGCGCATCACGACGTATTCAATATACTCCTGCAGATACTGGATGACGGGAGGCTTACCGATAATCAGGGGCATATCGTGGATTTTAAGAACACCATAATAATAATGACCTCTAATATAGGTAGCCAGTATTTCGTCGACGGCACGAACGGCAAAGAGGACATATCGCGTTTGGTGATGGAAGACGTTAAAAAACATTTTCGTCCGGAATTTCTCAATAGGCTTGATGAGATGGTGATATTCAACAGGCTTTCGGAAGATGATATAGTAAAGATCGTAGACCTGGAGCTTAAGAATATAACCGGCAGGCTTGCTGAACGGGATATCTCTGTCGAGATAACAAACGCTGCTGAAAAAGAGCTTGCCAAGCGCGGATATGACCCTGATTACGGGGCCAGGCCGCTCAAAAGGCTGATACAGAGAGAGATACAGGACAAAATGGCCCTTGAAATACTCAAGGGAGAGATCATCGACGGATCCATGGTGAAGGTGGATTTCGACGGTAAAAAAGAGACGTTCACTTTTAAAAATATAAAATAAGAGAGGATATCATGGCGAATAAAGATTATTATCAGGTCCTGGGAGTCAAAGAGGATGCTTCGGACGCGGAGATCAAAAAAACTTACCGCAAACTCGCGGTCAAGTACCATCCTGATAAAAACCCCGGAGATAAAAAAGCCGAAGAGACGTTCAAGTCCATATCGGAAGCGTATTATGCGCTGGGAGATAAAAAGAGAAGAGCGAAGTACGATAATATGAGGAAGATGGGCGGATTTGACGGTAACTTTTCTTCTGACCAGGGATTCGATTTTTCTGAATTCATCAAACAGTTTGGAGGCGGCGGAGGCGGCGCTTCAAGGGGAGGGTTCTCATCAGGTTCTCAGTTTGGGGACATTTTTGGCGATATCTTCACCTCGCAAGGCGGTGCCTCACGCGGCAATGGAGGGCGTACCTATTATTATTCCAGTGGAGGAGGTATGCGCCCCTCTGAGCAGGGCGCTCAGGAAGTCGATACGGATGTTAGAGTCGAATTGCCCATCCCCGCGGATTTGGCAAAAAAGGGAGGGGAAGCCAAGTTTAAACTCTCAAGTGGCAAAAACATAACTCTCAAGATCCCGAAGGGCACAAAGACCGCTCAGAAGATGAGACTCAGGGGGCAGGGGAGCAAATGCCCCTGCTGCCGGCATAAGGGGGATCTCATAGTGAAATTAAAGGTCAAGAAATAGTCAACGACGATGGGCGCTCGGCAGGTTAAGGTTGAGATTGAGATTAAGGTTAAGATTTTATTAACAACGGATATCTGATCACTGATGACTGGTCACTGGTCACTGACAAGGAGCACAAAATGGCAGAATACGATCTCGTAAAGATATTCAAGGCGATGGCCGACAAGACCAGGCAGGATATACTGGAACTCCTCGCTGAAGAAGAAATGAACGTGACCGAGATCTGCTCCGAGTTCAGGATCTCTCAGCCGACGGTATCGCATCACCTGCACATATTAAGGAACTGCGATCTTGTAGATTATCGCAAAGACGGAAAGAATATTTATTACTACGTTAAAAGGGAAGTGGTAAATGATGTTTTCGGAAGGGTTGTCCGGAAAATGTATATAAAGATCATTAAGAAAAAGTAAACAGTGAACAGTAAACTGTAAACAGATAGTAGCAGGTTAGAGCTCATAGATGATAGGTGACAGAAAAAGTCCTATGACCTAGGACCTATGAGCCATCAGTGATCAGGGCATCGGGGGATCAGGATATTTGGGACTAGGGTATCAGGAAATCAGGGGATCGGGGAAAGGTTCTGTCCCTGATATCCCAATAGCCCGATATCCTAGTTCCCGATAACCCGATAACCTGATACCCTGTGTTTGCGTAACCGGTCAATGATGGACATGATCAGGTATCAGGGATCAGTAACGCTCGCCGCACACGCTAACCTTCACATAGCACCCTCTGTGTGCTATTATACTCCCTATGATTACCACGCTTGTAATAGACGGATATAACGCTATCAACGCTATTCCGGAAGCGCGAAAGAAGATCAATGAAAGTCTTCTTTCGGCGCGGAGCGCTATAATCATCATAGCCAAGGAGTTTGTGCGTTCGAGCGGTTATATAAATGATTTTTGTGTTGTCTTTGATGGACAGAATAAATACAGGAATCTGGAGAGGATGCACATCCCGGTCGGGGGCGTACAGGTATTTTCTGAAAGCGGGGAAGGCGACGATACGATAATAGATACAGTTCGAAAGTACGCGAACGAAGGCAGGGTAATAGTCGCTTCCAACGATAATTATGTGAAGAATATGTCCAGGGGGTATGGCGCTTCTCTTATGTCGGTGGACGATCTTGTCCGCAGGAAGGGGAAGGATTCCTGGAAGAAGAGCGAGGGCGACGAGAAAAAGAGAATAGGTAGGCGAGACCAGAATAAGATCACGAAGGATTACATGAAGGAACTTGGGCTCGAGTAGAAGCAAGGTGAGGGATAAAGGATAAGGGATAAAGGTTGAGGTAAAGGAACAACCTTTAATTTAACCCTTAATCTTCAATCCTTAACCCTGAGGAAGGCCATAAATAGCGAGCATGAAAAAGAAAACAGCGAACGAAATACAAGAAACGAACTACGAGATAACGAACAGGGATGCTATAAGGCAGATGATAGCCGCGAAGGCTGTTCTCGCGCCTATGTCAGGTATAACCGATGTCCCTTTCAGGATGATATGCAGAAAATTCGGATGTTCCTTCGCGTTCACCGAGATGGTGGATGTGAATGGTATAGTCTACAATAACAAAAAGACTTTTAAATATCTTGAAAGACTTCCCGGAGACCATCCGTTGGGAGCCCAGCTAGTGGGGCAGGACGAGGAAAGGCTTTTGCGCGTGGCCAGGCTGTGCGAGGAAGTAGGGTTCGGTATGGTCGACCTTAACGCAGGATGTCCCGCCAGGAAAGTTATTACCGGAGGTAAGGGGGCGTATCTGTTGAAGACTCCCGGTAAAATAGGCAGGCTGATAGCCAGGATGGTCAAGGGATTGGCAATACCTGTGACGATAAAGATAAGGAGCGGGTGGGACGAAGACTCTCTTAATTATCTTGAAGTGGCCAGGATAGCGGAGGCCGAAGGGGCAAGCGCGATATGTATTCATCCCAGGACAAAAACCCAGATGTACAGGGGGCAGGCTTATCATGAGATGACACAGGAGGTAAAAGAGTCTGTAAGGATACCTGTTTTCGCGAGCGGTAACATGTTCAAGGCAAGCGACGTTAAGACTGTGATGGAAGATACCGGATGCGACGGGGTGTACATAGCAAGGGGCGCTCTTGGAAGGCCCTGGATCTTTGATGAGATAAACCGGATGTTTCAAGGTAAGGACGCTAAGGATGCCCCGGATCTTGACAGGATCAAGGAAGTTGTGGAAGAGCATTACCGGCTTTCACTGGAACATCACGGTGAGTTTCTTGGGAATAAAAGGATGCATAAACATCTTTCATGGTACCTTAAAGAGTACAAGAACCTGAACGAGATGCTGAACGAGTATCGGGAGACAAAAGACCTGGATTCGTTTTTGGTGTTTTTGAAACGCTTGAGCCTGGATGGAAGAAAGCTTTATCTAAAGTAATCCGGGAGTTGGGAATTGGGAATAGGGAAGTGGGAATGGTGAAAAGCCGGGAATTGAGAATAGTGCCCCTGTTACAATTCCCTATTCCCCGTTCACCCTTCCCCAAAACAGCGCACCCTATCTTATGCGCTAATACAAGGAGAGCACTATATGAAATCTATTATCCTCGCTTCCGCGTCCGAGAGGAGATCGCGGATACTCATCGAGTGCGGTATTAAACATGAAGTGCGTGTAAGTAATGCGGATGAAAATGCCGGTGGAGACAAAAGTGTTTACAATATAGTAGTGGAGAACGCTTCTAAAAAAGCTGACGTTATAGTGAAGGACTGTAAAAAATCCATTGTTATAGGTGCCGACACGATGGTCTTGCATGGCGAGACCATCATAGGCAAACCGGCGGATGAAAATGAGGCCAGGGGGATGCTGAAAGAGTTCTCCGGAACAGGCATCGAAGTCTATACCGGTCTTTGTGTTGTTGACGCGGATGGAAAGAGAAAAGTTTGCGGATATGACAAGAGCAGTCTTGTCGTAGCTGCCCTTTCAGAAAAAGATGTGGATAAGTACTTTAAGCTGCTGGGGCCTTATGATAAAGCAGGAGGGTTCAGCATAGAGGGGGTAGGGTCTCTTATTTTTGACAATATCAGAGGTTCTTATTTTAATATTTTAGGATTACCGATGATGAAACTCGCGGAACTGTTCCATGAGCTTGGGGAGGATATCGCGGGATATATACAGAAATAGGGAATGGGGAATAGAGAATTGAGAATAGTGTCACAGTTCCCTATTCCCTATTCACGATTCCCCAAATGCGTGCCCAACATCTAACACTATGAAACACTACACAATACCATTTTTTATTCCCAACAAAGGATGCCCAAACCAGTGCATCTTTTGTGATCAGGGCAGGATATCGGGGGAGTCTATGCCGGATCCTGAAAGTGTGCCGGGTAAAATAGAACAATATCTTGCTACGATGCCCGGCTCCGGTGTTCACAAAGAAGTAGGTTTTTTTGGCGGTACTTTTACGGGGCTCTCGCTTCAGGAGCAGCGGCACTTTCTTGAGCCTGTCAGGCCGTTCCTGGAAGAGGAGCGGGTGCAGGGGCTAAGGCTGTCCACCCGGCCCGACCTGGTGGATGAGAAAAAGGCGCGGTTCCTGAAGACACATGGAGTTACCTGTGTAGAGCTGGGTGTTCAGTCCATGTCAGATAGCGTCCTTGCCCGTTCTAAACGGGGACATACGGCGGAAGACGTGAAGAACGCTTCATGGGCGATACTCACCGAAGGCCTTAGCCTGGGGCATCAGATGATGGTGGGGCTCCCTGATAGTAGTCTGGAAGACGAGCTGTATACAGCGAAATGCATAGCCCATCTGGGAGCATCCCAGGTAAGGATTTATCCCGTAATAGTGATCTGCGAGACCGAACTGGCCGAGGAGTGGCGGTTGGAAAAATATGAACCTTTACCTCTGGAAGAGGCTCTCGATCGCGCGGCCCTCCTGATACAGTTTTTTGAATCCAACGATATCAAAGTCATAAGATGCGGCCTGCATCCTTCGGAAGGATTGTTGTCCGGCGAGGAATATCTGGCAGGACCGTTCGATCCCCGTTTTGGGCAGCGAGCTCGAGAGAGGGTGCGTAGTAGTTAACAGTAAACTGTAAACAGTGAACAGATTCAGGATATCGGGGGATCAGGAGATCAGGGACTAGGATATCAGGAAATCAGGGGCGCGGAAAAAGGTTCTGTTCCTTATACCCCAATAGCCCGATACCCTAGTCCCCGATAACCCAATAACCCAATAACCTGATACCCTGTGTTTGCGCAACCGATCAACGATGGAAGTGACCAGTCAGCAGGCTGAATACTAAATACTGAATACTGAATACAAAATACGCGTCCAAGTATGCTCATTATCCACGATAACAGATTGCCTCAAGAATATGTTAACGCGCTTCAGCGTGAACTACCCGATGCTGACCTTGTCCCGTTTCGCGGTGAGGGTGTGTACGAGTCGATACTTTCCCATCCCGACATACATCTTTTCAAACTTGCTGAAGACGCGACCATACACTCACCCGCGGTGGGCGGTGACTTCTTAACCATCCTTAGAGGGAGAGGCATAGGTCTCATAAAAGGAGAAGAAAACCCTTTCGGCAAATATCCCGACACAGCAGTTTATAACGCGGTCCGCGTGGGAGGCGTGCTGCTGCATAATAGTGAACATACCGACGAAAAGATCCTGGAAGAGTGTGCCTCGCGCGGAGTGAAAATAGTCGACGTCAAGCAAGGGTATGCTAGATGCTCGGTGATCCCCGTGGGGGCGAGGGGTCTTATTACGTCAGACGGTGGAATAGCTTCCGCAGCGAGTGGGGAAGGGCTTGATGTACTATTTATATCTTCCGGTGAGATAGAGCTCCCCGGAGAGGAAAACGGGTTCATCGGTGGAGCCTCCGGCACCCTGGCTGATGGTACCGTGGTATTTCTGGGGGAGATAGGTTGTCATCCTCAAGGAACAGAGATATCGGATTTTCTGGCTAAATACGATATGGCCAGCATAAGCCTACCAGGTTTGCCGTTATATGACGCGGGCACCCTGCTTATATATGACAAATAATCAAATAAAAAGTTATTATAAAGCATATGAAAAAATCTTGACAAAAAAGAAGTTTAGTATTAAAATGAATACAGTAAACGTTAAAAAAAGTCAGATAGAGGGAAGGGATGCACGAAGATAAACGTCGATATATGAGGTATAATGTTTTTTTACAGCACTTCAAATGTCTGAACTGTGATTCTGAAGATTCCGTTATCGATATTTCCGATATTTCATGTACCGGGTTAGGCATATCAACGACAGACCAGCTTTACTCGGGAGATAAAATGGATCTGGAAATAATCTTCCCTCAAGATGATGTGCCGATGTTTATCACTGGCGAGATCGCCTGGGCTTACCTTGAAAACAATTCTGAAGGAAGATATACCGCGGGTGTGAAATTTTCCAAAATAAGTCATTGCGACAAAAAACGTCTGGTAAGGTATATTCAGACCAGTCATGCGTAGGAACGCGTATTTAACCCACCACGTATAGACCACAGACCACATTTTTAATGTCAAATGACAAAATCCAAATAACAAAACCCAAAAGTAGCGTTTCTTTTGGATTTTGGATTTTTATGATTCTTTTGGATTTTGGGCTTTGGTTTTTGGATTTATATTCTACGAGAATCTAGCATCCAGCAGCTAGTATCTCGTTTCTGAACCAGAACCCGGCAATATTAGATTTCTCGACTACGTGCCCTTTGGGCACTCCGCTCGAAATGATAGAAGTGCTGTCATCCCGAGCGCAAAGCCCGACGTAGCCAAATAGATCTAAAATAGTTCGGCGAAGGCGGAAGCGAGTCGAGGGATCTAACTGGCACCCATGGTTTAAACGCAACTCTTTAACGATAGACGATTCGATAGACGTAACCCTTAAACGCAAGACGGATTTTGTCCCTGATATCTCAATATCCTGAGAACCTAGTCCCTAATACCCTGATCCTCTGATATCCTGTATTTCGTATATAGTATTCGGTATTCAGTCCAAGACCTAACACCTAAGACCCAAGACCCATTTCCATTTGTATTTCTGCGAAAAATAAGTATACTAATATTAACCTTATTATAAAAGGTCAAGTGTAATAATAATACTACTCTCATTTAACCTCATAAGGGGGAGATATGTCCCGTCATAAAAAGCATTTGCGTATTATCTTTATCATGATCCTACTGGCCATCGTGGTCGCGCCCTTAAGCATGAGCGCGGAAAAACTCGAGAAGTATATTCCCGACACACAGGCGGCCGAAGAAGGGATGACGTTGTGGCAGATAATAGCCGCCGGAGGCGAGGTGATGATAGTACTCGCGCTCATGTCTGTGGCCGCTCTCGGCCTGGTCATATATTATTTTATGACCATCAAACAGGAAGCGCTTGTGCCTCAGGAGTTTCTGGAGAAGACCATTCTGCTTGTCAAAAATGGAAAATTCGACGAGGCGAAGGAAAAATGTTCCTCGGAGGATAATCTTATCTCAAGAGTTCTTCAGGCCGGTCTTATGCGCGAGGATAAGGACAAGGTCATAGTTAAGGAAGCTATGCAGGACGCGGGCAGAAGATCCACTGATGATCTGTGGCAGAAGTTGAGCTATCTCGCTGATGTCGCTGCGATCTCTCCCATGGTGGGGCTTTTGGGAACAGTGCTTGGAATGATACAGGCGTTCAACGTTATAGCTTTTCAGACAGGCGCGGTAAAGCCCATTTTGCTCGCGAGCGGTATATCCAAAGCTATGGTTACCACGGCTACGGGTCTTATAGTCGCTATACCCTGTATGATATTTTATTCGTTTTTCAAAGGGCGGGTTCAGGATTGTAACGCGCGCCTTGAAAACATATCGACGGAACTGTTCCACCTTATAACGGACAAAAAAAAATAAACAGCGTGAATTAGGGGATAAAATGGATTTTACCAGCGGAAAAAGAGCGATAGCCGACAGGCCTACCATACAGATGGCGCCGTTGATAGATATCGTCTTCTTACTTCTCATATTCTTCATGTCCGCTTCGATATTCTCCCAGCTGGAAACTGAGATCAATATTACTGTTCCTACCGCCAACGAGTCGACCGATATAAAACGCGCTCCAGGAGAGATCATTATAAACATTCGTAAGGATGGCATGATCATAGTCAATCAGAGGCAGCTGAGTTATGAGGACCTTGAGCGTATGCTCCGGAGAGTAGCGAGTCTGTATCGTGGACAGCCCGTCATAATAAGGGCGGACCAGGAGACTTATCACAAGGATGTCATACGGGTGCTGGACATATGCGCCGGTGTCGATATTTGGAACGTATCCTTTGCGACGATGAAGGAAAAAAATGCGGATTGACCGGACCTTTTTTTACAAAAACATAATGCGTACTGTAAGACTCGCGCTGGCCGCGGCAGTCTTTTTCACGGTGTGTACCGCAGCGTATTCCCAGGAAGAATCCACGGGTAAAGAAGTTGAAGAATTTGATTTTGCCAACGGTCTTTTTGCCAGGGGCATGTATGACATGGCGATCTCGGGATACGGAGATTTTATTAAAAAATATCCGGACAGCGCGTACACGAAAATAGCCGAATTCCGGATAGGGGAATGTTATTTCCTGGACGGAAAGTATGACGAGGCGCTTAACAGGTTCAATGCTTTTCTCAAGGGCGGTTATTCCGATGAACTCGCGGGCAGGGCTCTTCTCAGGAAAGGGCAGATCTTCTACATGAAGAAAGATTACCCGGCCGCTGAGAAAATATTGACTTCTCTCGCGTCCAGGGGGGGCAATGAGGGTGCCGCCGGCCCGGCCAGATATTACCTTTCGGGGATATACTTCAAGCAGGGGGACTATACCACTTCAAAAAAGATGCTCGAGCGTCTTTTGTTCGATAATCCCAAAGGCGAATATTCATCGTTCGCGCACCTGAGTCTTGGAGACATATACATAAAGATGGGCAGTGACGATAAGGCGGCGGAGGAGTATCGCGAAGCGGCCATCTCCGCCGCGAGTAAAAGCCTGGCGGATGAGGCGTATGCCAGGGCCGGAGCCGCTTTTTACCGCGCCGGAAAATATAAAAGGGCGAAAGCACTTTACAGTAAAATACTTGATTCTGCGGAGCCTTCAGATTCTTATGATAGCGCTGCGCTGGGGCTGTTGTCGTCCCTTTATAAAGGCGGGGAATACAAGAGGATAACGGAAGAGTCGGGTGGCATCCTTCCCAGGATGGCTTCACCCGCATCGAAGGCACAGGCTCTTTTTATCATAGGCAACAGTTATTTTCAGCAGAATATGTTTGCCGAGGCGGAAACGGCCTATTCCGAAGGCGCGGAGAAATATCCCGATACGGAATACGGGATAAAATCCCGTCTTAACGTATGCTGGACGCTGTATAAACTGGGCAGGAACGAAGAATGCCTGCGTGAAGTTGCCGCGTATATGGTCGCCGCGGAAGATGCCGTTGACGAAGCCCTGTACATCAAGGCGAAAGCGCTTACGGCGATGGGACGCACTACGGAGGCTCTTGAGGCCTACAGGCGCATCATGGATGAGTTTAAGGATTCAAACTTGCGTAAAGAGGCCTTGTATGAGATGGGCTGGGCGGCGGAACAGGCGGGATTTTCTGAGGACGCGGTAAGGGATTTTCGCGCCTTCGCGGAAGAGTATCCCGACGATGAAAGAAGTCCGTCGGTTCTTTTGAAGGCAGCGCAGGAGAGCTTCAAGGCTGAAGACTATCCCACAGCGGAAAAATATTACAATCTGTTCCTTGAAAAATATTCTGAAAACTCCCTGCGGGAAAATGTCATGTACCAGCTCGCGGGCGCTTATCAGGAGCAGGGTATGTACGATAAGGCCATAAATGCCTATGAGGAACTGGTCCGGGATTTTCCGGAGTCAAAGGTGCGGGAGCCTGCCGTTTACTGGATGGGAAGGGCTTATCAGAATCTGGAAAAATGGAACCAGGCCATCAAGTCGTTCACGGAGCTCGTTTCTGACGAAAAAGGAGCTTATTATGCCAGGGGGATGGAGTCGGTAGCTTTCTGCTATTTTCAAATGGGGATGCATGATAAAGCGGCCGAAAAATATTATGAGCTTATCAAACGGGATCCTAAATATAAACTCCCCGACGGCGTATACCGCTGGGTAGCGGATTTTTATCTTACCGACGGGCAGAATGAAAGATCCCTGGCGATGCTCGGCGCGTTGGCGAAGAACTATCCCGACATAGCCGCGAGCGGGGAAATTTCTTTCATGTTCGGTGAAAACTATTACAACACCGAAGATGTTGATAAGGCTATCAAATATTTTACCGAAGCCGTAAGTAAGCAGACGCCGTCGCCGTATATGGAGAGGGCATATCTGGGTCTGGGCAGGGCGTATTTTTCCAAGGGAGATTACAGCGAGTCACTTTCGTTTCTCAACAAGGCTCTGGAGGGCAATAAGGATAACCGTACCGGAGCCAATATAAGGTTCGAGATAGGGAACGTGAACGCCCGCATGATGAATTTTGAGGAGGCGGCTAAGCAGTACATGATGGTGGCCATACTCTACGAAGACAAAGATATATGTCCCAGGGCGCTTTACCAGGCCGGTGAATCGTTCGAAAAAGCGGGGGACCGACCCAAAGCATTGGAAGTCTTCCGGGAGCTTATAGAAAGATACCCGGAGAACGAAATGTCACAAAAAGCTTCCCAACAGATCCAACGGATAGAGAATGAACTGGAATAAGCCCGTAATCCTAGCGATATTCATTTCATTGATCGTGCACGCTGTGTTTTTGGCCGCGGCGCCGCATATGGTCATGTCGGGGATGTGGCAGGTGGTCGATCAGACGCGGAAGATGTTCCGGATAAGGGATGTCGACAAGGAAACCGCGGACGTTTCTCTTTTTCAGGAAACCCGTCCGCGCCCGTCTTCGGTAAAGATGACACAGCAGGTCTCGAGGCTCAAGGGCGTGAATTTTAAAAGCATGATGCTTGAGGAAAAGCCAAAAGAGGAGATGTCTCTTGAAATTAAGAAAAGGGATATGATAAAAGAACCCGTGAACGAAGTCATCCCCGATACGAACCCCCTTGATATGATGAAGTCCGAAGCTGAACGGGCGAAAAAAGAAGTAACTCCCGACAAGCGGTCACTGGCTGACCGGCTTTTAACGGAAGATCTGGTGGACAATACGGTGAATTCCGATGCGAGCGACAGGGAGATGTCACATGAACCCGGACAGAGGTCTTTTGACAGATTCGCTGATGGTCTGGGAGATTGGGAAAGTGCGTCGCACGCGGCATACGGTCCGGGTGAAGGCGATATGTCCGCGATACAGGCGGGCGCCCGTCTTGGGGAGTATGAGGATATAGGGGAGCATCTGGACGTCCGGCTGAAGACCTATGAAGACCCGGTCACAGGGGAAAAATATTTTGAGATACTCATAAGCGTAAAAGAAGGAAGCCGCCTGGAAGTCATTCCCAAGGAGATAATTTTTCTTGTGGATTCGTCGAAAAGTATTACCGAAGAAAAACTGGCGTACATAAAAGAAGGCCTGCTGGATTCCATCAAAAGCCTTAATCCGGAAGATCGGTTCAATTTGGTCGCCTTCAGGGGGAATCTGGTAAAATACGAACCGTATCCGGTAAAGGTCTCGGAGAGGATGCTGAAGAAAGCCAGGCCATTTATCAACCAAATGGAGGCGGTAGGCCAGACAGACGTCGAGAACGCCCTTCTGGAGATAATAGAGGAGCCTGTCCAATTCTATCCGTCATATATAGTCCTTATCACTGACGGCAGGCCTACCACGGGCGTTATCTCATCCAGAGAGATCATACAGCAGATAACAAGGAGAAACAATATGCGCCGCCCGATATTCTGTTTCGGGGGAGGACGGCGGGTAAACAGGTATCTTCTGGATTTTATATCATACCAGAACAGGGCGTGGAGCCGTTTCGCGGAGACCACGTATGATATCAGGGACGACTTTGATGGATTTTATAACCAGCTCAAGGATCCGCTGCTTCTGAATGTGAGGTACAGGATGCTGGGGTTGTCCACCTCGGAGATGTATCCGAAATATCTTTCAGACTTTTATTACAACAGGCCTTTTACGCTGTACGGCCGTTTTAACAATGAAGACGCTTTTTCCATGCAGCTTCTTGGGGAGATAAACGGCATGACCAAGGAACTTATTTTTGAAAAAGCGCTGAGTAAAGCCGAGCCTGGGGATGAGAGTATCGCCAGAGAATGGGCGTTCAGGAAAATATATTATCTTATCAGCCGGATCACTATGGGCAGGGGGGATTCCGGGAGGCTGAGAGATGAGATAGACAGACTGAGCCAGAAATATAACATAAAGACACCTTATGATATAGAGGACGCGGACTAGGGGAGACTGAAGGAGCAGCATGAACAAGACAGATGAAGAGACCAGGGAAAAAGAACAAGAGCTGGAAGCGGAGCTGCGAAGTTTTGAGAAGGATCGGGATAATATAAGACGTATCGTCGGGCGCCTGGGCGGTCTACCAACGGGGAAGGCCCGCATTGTGAACGTAATTTTCATAATCCTTGTCCTTGCCGCGTTCGCGGGGTCCATAGTATGGGGCGGCCGTATGAGGTTTTTTATGATAGAGGTAGGTATCTTTCTTCTGTCGATAAAACTTATATATTTTCTCGAATCCTATATGCGTCTTAACCATTTTCAGTTCTGGATACTCTCGTCGCTGGAATGGCGGCTGGATAAGATCGATAAGAAATTAAAGGAAATGACTAAGGAGGAAAAGTAGCGCGGGTTTGTAGGAAACAGGCATGCCTGATCCCTACGCGCACACAAAGACATGTGTCAGGAACAATTCATGAAAGCGGCGATAGACGAGGCTTACAAGGGGATAGACTCTGGCGACGGAGGTCCTTTCGGAGCGGTCCTTGTTTCGGGAGACCGGATACTGGCATCATCGCACAATAGGGTACTTGCCGATAACGATCCGACACGTCACGCGGAAGTCAATGTCATTTCCGAAGCTGCCCGCGGTAAAGGGACCTATGATCTGTCCGGAAGCGTTCTTTATACGACGACGGAGCCATGTCCGATGTGTTTTTCGGCCATACATTGGGCACGCATAGAAAAAATAGTCTACGGCACGGATATAGAGGACGTGCGTGTTCTCGGGTTTAACGAGCTGACCATACCCGTAAGCGAGATGAAGAGTCGGGGAGTATCCGGCGTGGACTTAAAAGGTGGCTTTATGCGCGCAGAATGCGAAGAGCTTCTGAAGTATTGGAAAACCCTCCCGGACGCGGAAGTGTATTAAAAATAAGGGACTTTTTGTTGACTCGGGCCGTATTGCCATTATACTTTGAGATATAAATGATGTTTAAAAGGAGGATAAAATGCAGAAGATGAATGTTGCTGAAGGATCTCTTGTTCTCGTAGGATTTTTGCTGCTCTTGAACGGTCTGGTACATAAGTTCATAGGGTTCAGTTTGCTGTTTCCGATGATAAACACCACTCTGGCTTCTTTTGTGGCGGCAAACTCATGTTTTCTCACAGCGTTTATAATAAACATGTACGACAAGCCTGAATAATAACAGATACAGGCGATAAAGATAGCTTGATATAGCAGGAGCAAACAGATAGAATAGGACCGGTAAGCGGGGTTGATCCCCGAAACCGGTCCTATTTTTTATTCCCAGGAAACTGATATGACGTCTATAAAACATCTTTTTGAAGAAGGCGGAGCGATAGCCGAGAACATGCAGGGTTACCAGGTGAGGTCCCAGCAGCTCCAGATGGTAGAGGCCATCGAGGAAGCTATCGAGGCACCTGATAACCTTATTCTTGAGGCCGGCACCGGTACCGGTAAAAGCTTGGCATATCTGGTACCGCTGATATACTGGGCCGTGCGCGCCGGCCGAAAAGTCGTTATCTCCACATATACCCGCGCGCTTCAAAACCAGCTTTTCGTGAAGGATCTGCCGTTCCTGGAAAGATCCCTCGATGTAGAATTTAAGTACGCGCTTTGCATGGGCGCGGAGAACTACGCCTGCCTTAAAAAATCAGGCCGTACAGCGGGCCTGGACTTGTTCCGTTCGAAGAAAAGAAAAGAGCAGGTGAGGAAGGTCTCTGAATGGCTTGAGCATACCGAAAGCGGTTTGCGTACGGATATGGACTTTGTCCCGGAAAGCGCGGTGTGGGAGAAATTCTGCCGGGATCCTGATACCTGCACCGGCCGCCAGTGTCCGTACGGAAAAGAATGTTTTCACCGCCGCGCGCGTCTGGAACAGTCGGCGTCACATGTTCTGGTGACCAACCATTCGCTTCTTTTTACGGATATGGTCGCGGATGCCCAGGTGCTTCCGGAGTATCATGCTGTAGTCCTGGATGAGGCGCATACTCTCGAAGATATAGCTACCAGCCATTTCGGCAGGGAGGTCTCCTCTTACGGAGCGCGTAACCTTGCCCAGGGGCTTAAGAGTTTTATCTCCGGGAAAAGAATGAAGCGTGATCCAGGGGAAGGCGTGTCGGAGAAGGCGGCCGAAGTAGAGGCCTGGGCCGGGAAGTTTGAATTGTTCCATGAAAGTTTTTTCGGCAAAGCGGAAGAAGTTTTCGGACAGGATAACCGTACCGCCTGGTTTGATCGTGACGATATGTTTCCTGATGAGATGAGTACGGCTCTGGCGGCGCTGTCGTTCTCGCTTATGGAACTTTCCAGTGTTCTCAAGGATCCCGAGAACCGCGATACCTCGCGCGCTATAGCGGACAGGTGCAACCGTCTCGCGGAAGCGCTGGACTTTGTTTTCTGCGGCGATGATGAAGGTTATGTATGGTGGGTGAACGTGAAGACCTGGGCTTCGGGGACGAACTTTAACTTTCATGTGGCGCCTATAGAAGTCGGCAAGCAGATGCGTACATATCTTTTCGATAAGGTATGCCCGGTGATACTTACCTCCGCGACTCTTTCATCGAGTGAAGGCCACGGAGCCGATTTTGGTTTCATACGGTCCCGCCTGGGAATAGAGAACTGTATGGAACTGTCTCTCGGATCTTCTTTTGATTATGCCAGCAATGTGATGATATATCTTCCTAAAGGCATGCGCGATCCCCAGTCAAGCATTAAGGACTTCAAGGAGCAGGTGACGACAGAGATACTTAATGTCTTTGATATTATGAAAGGTAGGACTTTTGCGCTTTTTACCAGTTATAATATGCTTAATTTCGTGGCTGCCGATCTCGCGAAGAAGAGAGAGGGCATAAATATTCTGAAACAGGGAGACCTTCCCAGATACGTACTTCTTGACG
>JAVCCB010000064.1 GCA_030765685.1 Candidatus Tantalella remota
ATCCTTTCCATCGCCATAACACCGTTCGGCCCCTCAACAACGCATATCTTCGACCTGTCTCTTTTTTGGTCGGAACACACGGCGCAAAGATCGCTCTCGCTGAGGTTATTGCACTCCCTACAGAAACTTATGTTCTTTTTGACTTCCGCTATGGCTCTTGTCAGGGAATCTATGTTACACTCTTTGGCCTGCAGCACATAAAAAGCCATCCTCTGGGCAGACCTCACTCCCACCCCGGGCATCCTACAGAACTCCTCTATCAGCCGCGTCATAACGGGCGGAAAACCTTTAGACATCATATCCCTTCCGTAAAATCCCTGACCACATGACCGCCAAAAACATCCATAGCCTTTTCGACAGCCGGCTTCATCTCTTCGTTCGCCGCTTCTTTCTTTTTCGTTATCCCGGCATTCAACACCGCGCTATCCTGCTCATTTTCCAATATCTTGAAACTTATTCTTACAGGCCGGCCCATCACCTTGTCGGCCGCTTCCTGAAGAACGTTTCTGTTGGCTCCCGCCTCCAGCGCTTCCTTGTTGAAACTATTTGTCTTATCAAAACCCATCACAAGAGAATCTCCGCTCATTTCAAGCGGTTGGGCTGAACTTAAAAAAACAAAAACAGACATCTTCTTGCCTTTCAAGTAATTCAGCAAGGTCTTCCATCTATTCTTCTGGCCGCTGAAATCATCATTCACAGGAACTTCCTCTCCGGCAGAATCATCATTATTCTCTTCAGAGGAAAAAGGTGCAGGAATCTCAGGATTTTGAAAATGTCCTTTGCCCTGATCATTCCCCTCGACTATCTCCTTAACAGGACGATACCTCTCGGAAGAGGGTGACTCAGAAGAAGCCGCCTGTCGCATTGTAACATTTTCCTCTGATCCGTTACGAAGACCACCTTTTTTCTCAAGCTCTTCTATCCTTGCCATAATATCGTTCAGTTTCATAGCGGTTTCTCTTTTGGCCATCCTTATCAGCGCCACCTCAAAAGGGGCTCTCGCGAACATAGACCCTTTCATAAGAGAAACGCAATGAGTAAGATTCTGCAATATGTACAATATCTCTTCGAGTGATATCTCTTCTTTCCTCGACATTACGGCTTTTTTCTCCTCGTCAGACATGGCCATATCTGACGACGGCTCACCTATGGCCTTTACCACCATAAGATCCCTGAAGTGAGAAATAAGACTGGAATTGACGAATACGGGATCCTTCCCCCCCGATATGAGCTCGTCGACTATCCTTACCGCCCTTTCGGGGTCTTTGGATATAACCGCTCCGCCAAGTTCGAATATCTTGTCTCTGTGTATCATCCCCAAAAGTTCCACAACTTCTTCGGAACTTATCTTTCCCGAGGAAAATGATATCATCTGATCCAGAACCACAAGGGCATCCCTCAAGCTGCCGTCGGCCGATCTCGCTAAAAGAAGCGCGGCCGGATCGGCTATATCAATTTTTTCGCTTTTGGCTATATCCTTTATCCGCTGATATATCATCTGAGGCGGTATCTTTCTAAAATCAAACCTCTGACAACGTGACATTATGGTAGGCAATACCTTGTGGGGTTCCGTAGTAGCAAAAATGAACTTCACATGCGGCGGTGGTTCTTCTAAAGTCTTCAGAAGGGCGTTGAAAGCTTCCGTCGTAAGCATGTGGACTTCGTCGATTATGTATATCTTGTATTTGCCTTTCGAAGGAGAGAATTTTACATTTTCTCTCAGCGTACGTATTTCGTCTATGCCCCTATTAGAAGCGCCGTCTATCTCCAAAACGTCCATACTATTGCCCTGCGATATTTCGCGGCATGAATCACATTTATTGCACGGACTACCGGACACAGTCTGTTCACAGTTAAGTATCTTGGAAAGAAGCCGAGCCATGGAAGTTTTGCCGGTGCCTCGCGGCCCGCAAAATATATAGGCGTTCGCCACCCGGCCTTTTTTTATGGAATTGACAAGCGTTCGCGTGGCTGATTCCTGTCCGACTAATTCGGAAAAATCACTGGGTCTATATTTCTGAGCTAAAGTCTGATATGACATATCACCGGCTTGATCTGTTAGGTTTTTAGGAATAGTAGCGCTACAACAGACTATTTATAACATAGCCGAAGAGAAAACTCAAGGATGAAGGCGGTGGGTAGTCCATAGTCGAGAGACCATAGTCCATAGCTCGTAGTTGCGTAGTCAGCGGGAAGCGCGTAGGACATGCCCTTTCCACTGTCTCCTCATCTCAGGATAAGGTTTCGGAGTTCTCGGAAGGGGCGTCGAGCGACCGAGCGGGCATGGTCCCCGAGGGCACGGGCCCGAGGGGGAGCGAGGGAGCACGTCGAGCGAAGATTTCCTCGCAGGGGAAATCGAGCGTCCCCGGACGGGAACTCCGAAACCTTATCACCTCAGTAACGAAACGCGCAGGACATCCCCTTTCCTCTTACTCCTCAGGACTTTTGGTGAGCAGGCCCCCGATTAGTCCATAGTTGAGAAACCGTAGTCCATAGCTCGTAGTTGCGTAGTCAGCGGAAAGAGCGTGTACGGCGACTGCAGCGGATTCGCCGCCGAAAAGGATAAAAATGTTTCCACTAAGGTAAGTTTACTGAGAGCTATGAAAATAACAGGCGAAGTAGCGAAGCGCGCAGAATATGCCCTTTCCGCTGTCTCCTCATCACTGCTGAGACGTCTCCGGGGTATCAAGAGAGGAAACCATCTCTTCGTACATCTTTTGACCATTGAAATATGCTCCTGAAACTTTTCCACCCGAACCTTTTGCCCCGCGAACCGGTCCCGGACCTATACCCATGGGGGCAGGAGCCGGAGCCACACCCCCGAACGCCGTTATTCCTTCTAGAAAACATTGGTCTTTCCACTCTTGAAAAGTCCAATAAAAAGCCTTTGCCACCGCCTGAAAAAACGGAAAAACACTTTCATCGGATCCGGGACTCCGATACAACATATAGTCATACAGAGCGTCTTCCGTTATATTTCTCTCCCCGGAAGAAGAACCCGACGAAACCGTAACAGGAACGTTATTGCAGGGCGTAAGGGAAAAGGAGCTTGAAGAGCCCTCCGGAAAAGGTATATTATCGTTACGATACCCTCTCTGCCATCCCCTCATACAGTCAGCAACAGCTTCGGCCACAACCTC
>JAVCCB010000079.1 GCA_030765685.1 Candidatus Tantalella remota
ATGATGACAACATCATTAAGCAAGGTCAAATGGTACAAGTTAAAGATGTTTTTTGTAAAAAGAAACCTATTCACTTTGAACTTCAATGGAACGCTGTTGAGGTTAGAAATGTTGACTTTGAAGAGGGTTATGACGTATACATTGAAGCATCGATGTTTCCTGTAGTGGATAAAAGTGGAGAGCTGATGAATGTAATATGTCAGTGGGTAGACATCTCCAAACGCATGGAGGCGGAGGAGAAAAGCAAGAACTTGGCGAAATTTCCCGCTGAAAACTCTAGCCCTGTTTTGCGTATTGCAAAGGACGGGAAGGTATTGTATGCGAACGTTGCGGCAGAAGAAGTACTTAAAAACTGGAAAACTTCTCTTAATAAAAATGTGCCCGAGAGATGGCAGCGGATAATCGAGGAAACGCTCAAGACGGGAAAGAGCATGTTGAGAGAAGAAACGATGGGGGAACACTTCTTGTCCTTCGTAGTAGCGCCTGTTATGGATGCAGGGTACGTTAATCTGTACGCAAGAGATGTAACCGAGCGCAATAAGGCTGTAAATGCTTTGCGGAAAAGTGAGGAGAACTTTCGTCTTATCATTAATACGTCTCCCGTTGGAATTTGCACGGTTGATTCGCTTGGTAACTTTGTCACGACAAATCCGGCATATGAACAAATGCTGGGTTATTCCAAAGGAGAACTCATCGGTCTTTCATTTTTTGATGTAACGCATACAGATGATCGTCCCAAGAATAAAAAGCTCTTTCAGGACATGTTTTCTTCTAACTCGCAAAAATTTTCCATGGAAAAAAGATATATTCGCAAAGATGGTGTCCAGATCAATGTGACCGTCCATGCTACTGGAATCATCGGCGATGATGAAAAAAACATGTTCGGAACCGCATTTGTAGAGGACATCACCGAGCGTAAAAAAGCGGAAGAGGAGTTGCATGCCAGCGAAGAAAAATATTCTTCATTGATTGACCATATCCCGGATGTTGCATGGACAACCGATCAAGGGGGGCATACCAGCTTCATTAGTCCTAATGTAAATGAAATGTATGGGTACGAGCCAGAAGAAATCTATGAGCGCGGCGAAAAAATTTGGTTTGGGAGAATCCATCCAGACGACATAGAGGCAACAAAAAAGGCTTTTCGGGAACTATTTGACAAAGGGAAATCTCTCGACATTGAGTATAGGATTAAGACAAAAGAAGGAAAGTGGATTTGGCTGCATGACAGATCAGTCGGTTTATATGAAAAAAACGGCAAAAAATACGCAGCCGGAATTTTTTCAGACATCACCGAGAAAAAGAAAACTGAGGATGAACTGAAAAAATACCGACTGCACCTTGAGGAGCTTGTAGAAGAACGTACAAAAGAACTGGAGGCGTTTAGTTATTCCGTTTCGCACGACCTTAGGGCCCCACTCCGGAGTATGGATGGTTTCAGCCGGATACTTCTTGATACGTGCAGTGATAAGCTCGATGATGAGTCGAAAGACAACCTTATGCGTGTAAGGAAAGCAAGCCAGCGCATGGCCCAGCTTATTGACGATATCTTGACCCTTTTCCAAGTGACGCGGAAAGAATTTAAAAAAGAACATGTCGATCTCAGCCGGATAGGAGAATTGGTTGCGGCGGATCTTAAAAGAAATGACCCGTCGTGTCAGGTGGATATTGTTATACAGCCGGGTCTCTTTGCGGAAGGGGATTTACATTTGCTGCAGCTGGTACTTGAGAACCTTTTGTCTAACGCCTGGAAATTTACCTCGAAGAGCGAAAAGGCAAAAATAGAGTTTGGGAAAGTTCCGGGCGAAGAGGAAAATGTATTTTTTGTAAGAGATAATGGAGCCGGTTTTGACATGAAGTATGCAGATAAACTTTTTGGCGCTTTTCAACGTCTGCATTCCGATAAAGAGTTTCCCGGAACAGGCATTGGTCTTGTGTCAGTCAAGCGTATTATTTCCCGTCACGGCGGCCGAGTATGGGCCAAGGGCGAGGTGGGAAAAGGAGCAACATTTCATTTTACACTTTAGATCATAGGTTTATAGTTTGTGGTTCATAGTTCATCGATTAGGGGGTATTTGTGGGGGTTAATTTTGAGAAGTTGGATGTATACAATAAGGCTGTTGATTTTGCTAATGAAGTATATAAGAAGACAAAGACATTTCCAAAAGATGAGATGTTTGGCTTAACAAGTCAACTCAGAAGAGATGCTGTTTCAATATCCTTGAATATAGCCGAGGGATCGGCTCGTAGTAAGAAAGATTTTTCTCGTTTTATCGATATTGCTAGGGGTTCTATTTTTGAGTGTGTTGCAATTTTGCAAATATCGGTAAAGCAACAATATGTGGAAATTGGGACATTCGATATTTTGATGGATAGATTGACTGATCTATCAAAAATGCTTAGCGGATTGAAGCGATCTTTAATCAATGAACCATGAACTATTAACAATGAACAACGAACAATTAACTAATACAAAATAAAGGAGAATTGTTATGGATAGAAAAATTATTTTGCTGGTAGAGGACAATGAGGATGACGTCAAGCTGACCTTGAATGCATTTAAGGAGGAAAATATTGAAAACAAGGTTAAGGTGATAAATGACGGAGAAGAAGCTCTTGATTTTATTTTTGGAACGGGAAAATACGAAGGTGATGAGGGTGTTAGTTCTATCGCTGTGGTTCTGCTGGATATTAAACTCCCGAAGGTAGATGGCCTAGAGATTTTAAAGCGCATTCGTGCTGACGAGAGAACAAAGTTACTACCAGTGGTAATTCTCACTTCTTCAAAGGAAGAACAGGATATTATAAATGGATACAAATTAGGCTGTAACAGCTATGTCCGAAAACCAGTTGAATTTGATAAATTTTCCAAGGAAGTCAAGGAGCTGGGGATGTACTGGCTTCTAATTAATGAACCTCCCATAAAATAGAAAATAAAAAAAGAGGTAGATATGAGTAAGCCTATCAAGGTGTTAATTGTAGAAGATTTAGAAGATGACGTTCTCTTGATTGTAGAAGAACTGAAAAAAGGCGGGTATGACCCGAAATTCGAGCAGGTCCAGACCCGCGAAGAGATGAAGAAGGCCCTTTCCGAAAAGGCATGGGACATCGTGCTCTCAGACTACAAAATGCCGCATTTTGGAGCTCCCGAGGCCTTAAGAATCTTGAAGGACACCGATTTCGACATCCCTTTTATTGTCGTATCCGGTACTATCGGGGAGGATGTCGCGGTAGGGCTGATGAAGCAGGGAGCCCATGATTATGTAATGAAAGGGAACCTGCTCAGGCTTTGTGTCAATGTTGAGCATGAGATGAGGGATGCAGAACACCGAAGGCAGAGAAAGAAGGCAGAGGAGAAACTGAGCGCAAGCGAGAAACGCTACAGAATGTTATTTGAACAAAGCAAAGACGCCATATTTGTAGTGGACCCGGAAACGAAGATGCTTGTGGATTGCAATAAGAAGGCCGAGAAGTTAATCGGCCGCGCCAGGGAAGAAATACTCTCCATGTGCGCTGATCGGCTTCACCCCGAAGACGTTGTTGAGGAAACAATGGCCTTGTTAAGAAGGCAGGCCGCCGGGGAAGATGTATCTGTGACAACCCAGATTTTGACCAAAGACGGGAAAAGGATCCCGGTGTCAATAAGCATGGCCATTATGGATATAGGCGGCAAACGGAGTCTCGTCGGGGCTTTCAGGGACATCACCGAGCGCAAGAAGCTGGAGGATGAAAAAGAACAACTTTTACGGGACGTCACCGAAAGCATGAAGGAGCTAGACTTATTGTATAGTCTTTCCGATCTTGCTGGAAAAAACGATATCACATGGGGGGGGGCATTCCAGGAAATGCTCTGTCGCATCCCACGCGCATATCAATACCCCGAAATTGTATGTGTAAAAATAACCGTTGGTGATGATGAATTCAAGACGGATAATTTTAAAACGAGCACGTGGGTGCAGTCAGCCGATATCAATGTCTCTGGAAAGAAGGTAGGGACCGTGGAAGTTTATTATCTGGAAGAAAGACCCGAATGCTACGAAGGCCCGTTTCTTAAAGAGGAAAGGAAAGCAATAAATACGCTTGGCGAGCAGTTTGGACGTATTATCATGCACAAGGGGGCGCAGGAGAGACTGCAGAAGATAGAATGGTTATTGAACAAAAGTATAAAGCCGAAATCGATCAAAGAAAGAGGGTACGAACAGGAATACGGCAGCGTGGTTGACCTTAACACTAACCGCCTTATATTGGATTCGGTCGGAGAGGATGCCCTATTTGATATAGCGGATGAGTTTCTTGGCTTGCTTGACACCTGCGCGGCATTCTATGAAAAGAACGGAGACTACGCCTACGGCAACTTCACTTCAGATTGGTGCCGTTTTCTTGACCAAACCTCCCGCAAACTCTGTGGTGCCGTAACTAACAAGGAAGCGCTGGCAAGCGGCAAGTGGGTCTGCCATGAGAGCTGTTGGGGCGAAGCATCAAGGGTTTCTATCGAAACAGCCCAGCCAACCGATATTGAATGTAAGGGCGGCATACGCATATACACTGTGCCTATATTTGTAGATAAAGAGGTGGTTGGATCTATTAATTTCGGATATGGGGATCCTCCACGTGATCCTGAGAAGATACAGGAGCTTGCGGTAAGATATAATGTTAGTCCGGAGAAGCTTCTGGAGCTTGCCAATTCTTATGAGAAGCGCCCTGATTACATGATCGAGTTCGCCAAGTCGCGTTTGTCGGTTGCGGCAAAAAGAATCGGTAATATCATCGAGCGCAAGAAAAGGGAAGAAGAGATAGAAAAGGCAAAGGCATATCTCGATACAATCATTGATATGAGTCCATTTCCCATGTGGATTTGTGATCGAGAGGGAATGATGGTAAGGTCAAACCGCGCTTTGCGGAATGTTCTAAATGTTACTGATGAGGAATTGATTGGTAAGTATAATGTATTCAATGATGACAACGTCACTAAGCACAATTTGATGACACAAGTCAAAGATGTTTTTTATAAACAGAAATCTACTAGCTTTGAATTTCAATGGAAGGGTTCGTATGTTAGAGATGTTGTTTATGAAGAGGCTAATGACGTATACCTTGCCGCGTCGATGTTTCCGATAGTGGATAAACGCGGAGAGCTGATAAATGTAATATGTCAGTGGATCGATATTACCGAGCGCAAGAATCTGGAAAAAGAGTTGCGCGTCAACGAAGAGCGGTACAGGCGAGTTTTCGAGGGGGTCAAGGACTCCATATTTGTTGCGGATGCGCAGACGTGGGAGCTTGTCGATTGTAATAAGAGCGCAGAAAAATTGGTCGGCCGGACAAGGGACGAGATCATCTCCATGCGTGCTGACCAGCTGTACCCGGAAGACGAGGTAGACGCGATAATGGAGATATTTAAACGCCAGGTGGCCGGAGAAGAGGTTTTCGGGGAGTCTTTCGTCCTATCAAAGGACGGCAGGAGGATCCCCGTAGTCATAAGTACTTCGTTTATCGAGATGACAGGTAAAAAGTATTTAATGGGAGTTTTTAGGGACATCACCGAGAGCCAGGGGATGGAGAAAAAAATAGTAAGCCTTTCAAAATTCCCATCGGAAAATCCCAATCCTGTCATGCGCATAACCGAGGACGGCACGATCCTGTATAGTAACGAAAAAGGATTGGAATTGCTTACTGAGTGGAATACCAAGATTCGCGGGAAGGTTCCTGAAAAATGGTGCCGACTGATCAAGAAAAAGTTGGAATCCGTAAAGACAAGTCAAAAAGAAGAAGAAGAAGAAGAAGAAGAAGAAGCTAGTGGCAGAATCTTTTCGGTCGTCATGGCGCTTGTAAAAGAGGCCGGCTATGTAAATTTTTATTTTCGCGACGTCACCGAGCGCAAGAAACTGCAGAAAGACCTGGAAGATAAACTGGTGGAATTAAAAGAGATGCAGTCTATGCTGGTGCAGTCCGAAAAGCTCGCTTCTTTGGGGAGACTGGTCTCGGATATGGCGCATGAAGTGAACAATCCGCTCATGGTTATATCCGGGAGGGCGCAGCTCACCCTTATGGATTATCAAGATAACCCCTCTGACGTCGAAGAGAACATGAAGATAGTAGTCGATCAGTGTCAAAGGGCAAAGGAGATAATACAAAGGCTGCTTCTGTTCTCAAAGCCGAGCAGGGGCGAGCGCAAAGAAACTGACATAAACGGGAACGTACACCTGGTGGTTGAGCTTATAGGTCACCAGTATTTATTGGAGGATATTACGATAGAGGAAAAATATGACACTTCTATTTCCCGGATAAGGATAGACGAGAAACAGATGCATGAGGTTTTCATGAACCTTATAAAAAACTCCGCCGAAGCTATGCCGGACGGAGGTAAGATCACCGTGACCACTTCACAGGATGAGGATGATGTCTTTGTGACCGTGGCCGATAATGGAGAAGGCATATCTAAAGAAGCCATGTCCAAGATATTCGACCCGTTCTTCACGACAAAGGAACAGGGTACCGGTCTTGGTGTATCGGTATGCTATGGTATACTTAAGTCTCACGGTGGTGAACTCAGATATTCAAGTGACCCGGGCAAGGGGACGACGGCTGTCGTGACACTTCCTTTTGAGTGGGAAGAGGGGGAGAGCGCGGAGTTGGATAAAACTTAGTGTATAGTCGTTAGTCGATAGTGGGATAGTGTGTCAAAAGGAACAGACGGATGAGAATAAGAACAAAATTAACACTGTCATTTTTAATTATGACTTTCCTTATCCTTTTTGTGGGATATTTCTCGGTAAAGAGCGGTGAAATAATTCTCCAGAAGAACATCAGTCAGAAGTCCTTTATGCTGTCGATGGTGATAATGGATAAGATCGACAGGGATATCTTTAAGGGGGTCGAAGAACTCCAGATTTTTACTAATGGTACGCTAGTCCGGGAAGGTCTGGAAGGGGCAAACCGTAAATTTTCAACAATAGAAAATAAGAAGGCATATATCGAACGGCAGGACCGGAAATGGCGTTCCGCGAAGGAGGGGCTCGTAACCCCTTTTATGGCGGAAAGAATAGACGATCCGGTGTCCCGGAATATGAGACAGAAGTTCATCGAGTTTTATCAAAATAAGTATGGATACAAGGTCTTTGGTGAAGTCTTTATAACGAATAAATACGGAGTCAACGTTTTCGAGACCGGCAAGACTACAGATTATTACCAGGCTGATGAAGTGTGGTGGAAAGCCGCGAAAAAGGATGCTCTGTACGTGTCAGAAGTAAGATACGATAAGAGCGCGCAAATTTATTCTATCGATGTAGGTATTCGGATAGATGACCAAAACGGGGATTTTATTGGCGTGCTCAAAGCTTCTCTGAATATTGAGGGCTTCATCAATATAATAAAAGAGATCGAAGCGGGAACAGCTGATGTATTCTACCTAATTACCCGTGCCGGAGAAATTATCTATAAGACAGCGGAGTTCGAGTATTTGGAAAATGTTCCGGGAGAGATGTTAGTATATCTGAAAGAGGAAGATGTGTTCGGGGAGATCTTATCTCTTGAGACAAAGTTGGAGGGATCGAGCAAGGATGGAGAAGTGTACGTCCATGCGTATTCAACAGGGTATGGCGACTTCAAGGGGTTGGGGTGGATCCTGGTAATAGAACAGGCAACGGAAGTATTGTTCGCTCCGATTATGAGACTGAAGAACTTTATGATTATTATTGCTCTCTTTACGGCGATACTGGCTGTTGTGATAGGGTTTTTGGTATCCAGGAGCATTTCCCGACCTGTAACTAAATTGAGGGACGCGCTGATCAGATTCGGGAAAGGTGATCGGAAGGTCTCGGTCGATCTAAACTCTAAAGATGAGATCGGAGAACTGGCTCATTCTTTCTTGAATATGGCTGACGATCTCAAGAGAACGACCGTTTCAATAGAAGTGCTGGAGGAGTCGAAAAAGCGTTTTGAGGATATCGCGGACAGTACGGGGGACTGGATATGGGAGGTAGACACCGAAGGCAAATGTACGTATTCGAGTTCCGGATGCGTAAAGCTTCTCGGTTATTCTCCGGAAGAAGTCGTGGGGAAGGTCGTTTATAATTTCATACATCCCGAGAACAGGGAAGAAGTCCGGAAGAATATCTCCCAGGCATTTTTTCACAAGGAACCCTTTAAAAAACTGGAGTTCCGCTCTATAACGAAGAGCGGAGAAGTCGTGATCCTTGAGATTACGGGTATACCTGTATTGGACAGGGAAGGCGATCTTCTCGGGTACAGGGGGGTCAATAGGGACATCACCGAGCGCAAAAAAACCGAGCAGTCTCTGCTTGAGAACGTAAAGCTTAAGACCGATTTTACGTCGATGGTGTCGCATGAGCTAAGGACTCCGCTTACAGCCATAAGGGAAGGTATAGGTATAGTCCTTGATGGGTCCACGGGGGACGTCAACGAGGACCAGAAGGATTTTTTGGCGACGGCAAAAAGGAACGTCGACCGACTTGTGCGGCTGATAAACGACGTTCTGGACTTTACCAAACTTGAGGCCGGAAAGATGCTGCTGGATTTACAGGAAAAGGATATAAGTAAGGTGCTTAAAGAGGCGGCAGAAGTGCATGCTGCTATAGCGAAAGAGAAGGCGATCGAGCTTAAAATAGAGGTAGCGCCCGATATCCCCCGGGTTAAGATAGACCCGGACAGAGTTATCCAGGTTATAACGAATCTTATTAACAATGCCTTCAAGTTCACGGTAAAGGGAAGCATAACATTGCGGGCGGACGCCAGGGATGGAAAAGTATTTGTTTGTGTGGAGGATACCGGCTCCGGGATAAGACAGGAGGATATTCCCAAACTTTTCGAAGAGTTCCGGCAACTGGAGGATAAGAACAAACGAAAGATCGGAGAAAGCGGTCTGGGCCTGGCTATATCCAGGAAAATAATCATGCAGCATGGCGGGAATATATGGGTGGAGTCGGAGTACGGGAAGGGGGCAAGGTTCAGTTTTACCCTGCCGATAGAGAGAGAATACAGGATACTTGTAATAGATGACGATCCTGAAGTGAGGGGACTCTATCGCAAGATCCTCCGGAAAGAGGGGTACACGGTTATCGCAGCGTCTACCGGAAAAGAAGGTATAGAGAAAGCCCAGAAGGAGGTGCCGGGCCTCATAATACTCGATATGTGGCTTCCGGACATAACCGGATATGAGGTCATAGGCCGGCTGCGTTCAGAGAAAGATGTCTCAGTTATTCCCATATTGGCCGTTTCCGGATATCCGGAAGAGCTGGATGATCTTGAAAGGATAAAACCGTGGACAGAAAGTCAAGCGATACCACGGCTAACTAAACCTTTTAACAATGACGTTTTGCTTGAGATGGTGGGATCGTTGCTTAAGTAGGTGCATGAGATGTCAGATTACAGATTGTAGATGTCAGATATCTGAAATCTGTATTCTGAAATCTGAAATCCATATTTTTTAAATAAGCGATAAACGGAGGAGAGAATATGTCTAAAAAGATACTGATAATCGAAGACGAATATGACACAGCGAAAGTGTTGGCGCGCAGGATGACGGACAACGGGTTCGATGTAGTGATGGCATACGATTCTGAAAGCGGAAAGCATCTTGTGGTCAAGGAATCCCCCGACCTTATTCTCCTGGACCTTATGCTGCCTCCTGACGGGGGGGAGAGCGTTCTTGCCCAGATAAGGATGAATGAAGCCAGTAAGGATATACCCGTAGTCGTTCTGACAGGCATAGAGGACGACGAATGCAAAAGAATGATAGGGAAAATGGGAGTCTCCGCGTATCTCACGAAACCGTATAATTCTGATGAACTGAGGGATTTGGTTAATAAGGCTTTGGGGAACTAGTCGTTAGTCGTTAGTGAATAGTTGCTAGTGGGGAACCAGGAAGGCAGACGTTAGGGAATAGAGAATCGGGAATGGGGGATAGTGTGAAACATATGTCATCCTGAGCGAGGACGATAGGACGAGTCGAAGGATCTAAAAAGACAGATTCCTCGACTTACTTCCGCCTTCGCTAAAGCTATGGCGGACAAGGCGTTCGCTCCCGCCTTCGCTAAAGCTTCCACCTTCGCCATCCGCTTTCGCTAAAGCTTCAGCGGACAAGAGGCTACGGCGGACGAGTCGGCGGACAGGCGGAATGACAGGGGGTAGGAGGTTGCTTCGCTTCCGCTCGCAAAGATGGTGAAAGGGCGCGCAAGGACGATTTCTAAGGAAGGAAAAACATGGCGATTTTGATCGATAAACTTATAGCAGAGAACCTGATAACCCAGGAACAGCTTTCTGACGCGAAAGATAAGCAAGTCGGTGCTAAGAAACCGGTTATTGACCTCTTGGTGGATATGGGGTTTCTCAAAGAAGAAGAGCTGATGAGGGTTTCTTCAGAGGTCTTCGGTATGCCCGTTAAGAAGCTCGAGAACGAGCAGATAGATCCCGCCGCCGTTAAGCTTGTTCCGTATGAGACCGCGAAACGTCACGGCGTCCTGCCTCTCCGGCAGGACGATGGCAAGCTTGTTATCGCTACCAGTAACCCGCAGGACGTTATAGCGCTTGACGATATAAGGATAATCACCAGGATGCCGGTGGAGTCCGTTTTAAGTACGAGAGGCGAAATTTCAAAAGCGATAGAGGAGTCTTATCAGTCCGACGAGACGCTGTATGACCTTCTCAAGAACATAGTAGATGATACTAAGGTCGAAGTCATAAGCGAGAAGGTGCAGGGGGATACCCACGCGGATATGGGAGACCTTAGAGTGGATAATTCCCCCGTGGTCAGGCTTGTCAACCTTATACTCGGAGACGCTCTTAAGGCGAGAGCAAGTGACATACACATAGAGCCGCAGGAAGAGTTCACTGAGGTCAGGTATCGGATAGACGGCGACCTTAAGAATATAATGAAGATACCCAACAAGCTGCATCCCGGGGTCGTCGTTCGGATAAAGATCATGACGGACCTCAAAATATCCGAAACCCGCAAGTCTCAGGACGGAAGGGCCAGGATATCGATAGGCGGGAATAAAGCCGATCTCAGGGCTTCTGTTATCCCTACTTTTTATGGAGAGAAGATAGTACTCAGAATACTGGATACTAAAGAAGCTCAGCACGGACTGGATAATATAGGTTTTACCTCAGGGGAACTGGGGATATTTTTGTCCGAGATAGAAAGACCGCAGGGTATGGTCCTTGTTACCGGACCGACAGGGTCCGGCAAGACATCTACGCTTTATGCGGCGCTTAGCCGGATAAAGAACGAGACTAAGAACATTGTTACTATTGAGGATCCTATAGAATACCTTGTTGACGGCATAAACCAGATACAGGTGAATCCGCTTAAGGATGTTACTTTCGCGACGGGGTTGAGGAGTATATTGCGCCAGGATCCTAACGTTATTCTGGTCGGAGAGATACGGGATAAGGATACCGCGGATATAGCGTTCAGGGCGTCCCTTACTGGGCATCTTGTATTTTCGACGCTTCATACAAACAACTCCGTGGCTACCATAACAAGATTGAAAGATATAGGTCTTGAGACGTATCTTATATCCTCGTCTATAATCCTTGTTATCGCGCAAAGGCTTATAAAAGTGATATGTCCCCATTGTAAAGAAAAGTACCTTCCTGACGTCAAGATGACGGACAAGTTCAGTACGTATATAGACAAATACAATATAACTGAATTTTACCATGGAGCAGGCTGCGAAAAATGTGGTTATTCAGGTTTTATGGGAAGAACGGCTATTTTTGAGATGTTGAAGTTCAATGAGAAGATAAAAGCCATGATAATAGAGGGTGCCGTAGAAGACGCGGTCTTCAAGGAAGCGAGGGAGGCGGGTATGCGTCCGCTGGCGGAAGCCGGAATGGAAAAGGTAGCGGAGGGTCTGGTGACGCTGGAAGAGATAGCAAAGGTGGCCGATGTCCAGGTCGAGGAAGATAAGGTCCCCGAAGAAGCACCCGCGGAAAAGGAAGAAGAAGTACCCGAGGAAGAGAAACGAGATAAGATGCGCGTACTTATCGCGGATGACGAGCCAGACATACGTCTTGTCCTGAAGAAACGCCTGGAGCAGGCCGGATACGAAGTGATCTCCGCGAAGGACGGGAAAGAAGAAGTCGAGATGGCCGTTAAGAAAAAGCCGGATCTTATAATTACGGATATAATGATGCCGGAGATGGACGGTTTTGAAGCGACCAAAGCTTTAAGGTCAAGTCTTGAGACGGCTGTTATACCTATAATAATGCTTACGGCTAAACAGGACAAGAACAGTGAACTCGAGGGGATTGACGCGGGAGCCGATGACTATATAACAAAGCCGTTTGACAAAGACAAGCTCCTTGCGAGGGTGAAGATGCTGTTGCGGAGGAGAGAACGGTAGGAGTGTCAAAAGATATGTCATCCTGAGCGAGGGAGCGTAAGCGACTGAGTCGAAGGATCCAAGAAAGATTCCTCGACTCACTTCGTTCGCTCGGAATGACAAGTGGTAGTAGTCGCTAGTCTTTAGTCGCTAGTCTTTAGTACAGGGGGCACGAATTGAATGACCAACCAAACCGGGATGACCTGCTTAAAGATATAGTGTCCGATTATGAGGGCAGGCAGGAAGAGCATCAGGAAGAGAAAGAGAAGCGTGAGCACCGTCAGGGATCGTCCGCGGTAAGGCGTAAGGTCCTTATCTTTTCCGGAGTGCTTCTTATAGTCATCCTGACAATGCGGCTGATATTCATAATAACTGCTGACAGCGGTATTTATCAGGAACCGAGATACTGGGCCGTAGGCCGGTGGAGAAGCAGTGACCCCCGAATGAACGAGTGCCTTTCTAACATGTGGCAGATGAGACGCGCCGCGGACCGGTATTATGCCGCGAATAAAAAGTTTCCATCGACCGCGGAAGTTCTGTACGGGGAATATATAACTGAAAAAGAAAGCGTTTGCCCGTCAAGCGGCAAACCATACTCGGTAAAAAACAGAGAAGGCCGCGCGGTGTTCTACTGCCCGACGCCCGAAAAGCACGGCGTGGACGAAGTCTGGTGCGCTGTAAGAACGGGGCCGCCGGTGGTGGAGAAGAAGTAGGAGATATTAATGACAAAATCCAAAATTCAAGATCCAAAACAAACCCAAAATCCAAAGTTTAAAACATCGCTATTTTGATTTTTGTCATTTGGATTTCATTTGGGTTTTGTGCTTTGTCATTTGGATTTTAAATCAGAGAGCATGGAACTATGAATCGCAAAGGTTTCACATATATCGAAATGATCGTCATAATAGCGGTGTTCAGCATGCTGGTGGTTTCTATCGTCGTGCCTAACCTTTTGCGGCATGCGGAGAAGACCAGGGAGAACATATGTATCGTTAACAGGAGCGTGATAGAACAGGCGGAACAGCGTTATTTTATGGACAATGGGATCGATTCAGCGTCAATGCAGACACTTGTTGATGAAGGGTATATCGATAGTTTGCCGCAATGTCCTTCAGACGGAATTTACGCGTGGGAACCCGGGAAAAAGCAGTATGAAGCAGATGTTGTATGTTCGGTACATGGAGTAGTGACTGAAGCGGTAGAGTCCGGAGAGACGACGACGGAGATAACTCCTCCAGAGGGTACAACAACGCCGGAAGCGGGGCCGGTGGATGGAAAGAAAGACAAAGAGAAGAAAGACAAAGAGAAGAAAGACAAAGAGAAGAAAGACAAAGAGAAGAAAAATAAATAGCGTTAATGTAGATGCACACAGATAGGGCAAGGTGAGAGATGGGATGTAGAAGAATAGCTGTAGTTTTTATTCTGCTTTTCGCTATGTTTTCAGCATCGGGATGCGGGAAGAACGCTCGGGAGAAGGAACTTACGCCCGTTACCATAGCCTTCCAGGAATGGGTGGGGTACGGGCTATTTTACCTGGCGGAAGATAAAGGTTTTATGGCGGACGAGGGTGTCGATCTTTTATTTGTGGATGAACAGCTTGATTCGGCAAGGCGCGATGCTTTCAAAGCTGGGATGCTGGATGTGGAGGCCGGGACAATGGACCTTCTTATCTCAAAACGGGCGCAAGGCGCCCCCGTGGTAGGGGTCATGGTAATAGACAAATCTTACGGCTCCGACGGCATAGTAGCGGATGGGGATATCAAAAGGATAGCGGATCTCGCGGGTAAAAGGGTCCTTCTCGCAAGGGACGATGTGGGGGAAACGTTCTTTTTATGGCTCCTGAGCAAAGAGAACCTGACTCTGGAAGATGTTATCATAGTTTCGGCAAACCCCGACAAGATAGCGAAGCTATTTATCGAAGGCGTCGGCGACGCCGCTGTTACCTGGGAGCCGGAGCTATCAAGGGCGGCAGAAAAGCCGGGCGCGCATATTCTCGTGACCACCAGGGAAAAACCCGGGATAATCGTGGATATCCTTAATGTCAGGGAGGATATAGTAAAAAATAATCCCGAACTTGTGCGGAAACTGATAAGGGGATGGTTCAAGGCGCTTGAATATTACGAGGCGCATCCTGAAGAAGCCAGCACGAGTATTGCGGGTTATTTCGGTTTAACACCGGAAGTGTATAGAAAACAGGTGGAAGGCCTCAAATGGATATCATACGGGGACCAGGTAGATCTCTTCAGTAAGGGAGAAATACAAAAAACATTTAACGTTATAGTCGGGATAAAACACGATAACAAAAAAATATCGGTCTTGCCCGACCCTGGAGAAGCATTTAACGCGGATATTTTAAAGGGGGCGCATGAAGATAGCAAGTAAAATAAGCAGGTCTTTCTTTTTGACCGCTGCGATCCTTGCTGTGACAGGCATTTCCATTTTCTACACATTTTCCCAAAAAGCCATTGAAAAAAGCGTGATGAGTCATTTGGAGATAGCCGCCGATTCAAGAGCGGACCAAGTAAATACTTTTTTTGATAACAAGAAAAGCCTGATGTTGCTTGTCGCCCAAACGGAGATAATAAGAAAAACCCTGGAGCTTGATGTGATCGCGGGTCTTTCCCCTGAGGTCATGGAAAAAGTAAATTCGCAGCTTTCGGATTTCATGGCTTCAAACGAAGACATATGTGAAGTGTTCCTCATGGAGAGTTCCGGCAGGATCGTAGCTTCGAGTGACGAGGAACATGTTGGGTTTGACAAATGCACGGATGCCTATTTTTTGGGAGCCCGGACAGGCCCTTACGTAAAGGACGCGTATTTTTCCGATACAAAAAAGAGGCCTTCTATGGCCGTGTCGGCTCCGGTGTTTTCGGGCGGGACGGGTGAATTTCTTGGAGTTGTTTGCGTCCGGATCAAGTTGAAGTATCTCGAAGAGATAGCCCTCGACAGGACAGGGATGGGTGATACTGGTGAGGTTTACATAGTTAACAAGTACGGCTACATGATAACGCCTTTAAGGTGGATCAAAGATACTTTCCTTAAACAGAAGATCTCATCTGGAGAAAGTACAATGATTTTGAGAGATGACGAGAAAGGCGGGGGCAATGAGGGTGTAATAGATTTGTACATCGACTACAGGGGCAGCCCGGTTATTGGCGCGTGTAGTTATGTCGCTCCCATGGAGTGGAAAATTATAGCCAAGCAGGATGTTAAAGAGGCATTGAGATCCATTGAGGGATTGAAGATGTTAGGGGCGTTAATAATACTGGTAGTGCCTCTTCTGGCATGGTTAATTGGGCTAGTTGTTTCAAAGGCTATAACCGACCCCGTAAAACGCCTTGTGAAAGGTGCCGAAAGGATAGGGAAGGGAGATTTTAACCATAAAGTGGGGATAAGGGCAAAAGATGAAATTGGGGATCTGTCCAGGGTGTTCGACATGATGACGGAGTCCCTGAAAACGACCACCACGTCCGTAAAGGCGCTCAACAAAGAGGTAGAGAGAAGCGAGGCGGCCGAGGGCGAAGCTAAACATTCCGCTCAAGAATGGCAGGAGACATTCGACTCGATAACGGACCTCATTTCAATACAGGATAAAGATTTCAGGATACTTAGAGTGAATAAGGCCTATGCGGAGGCCTTCGGGATGAAGCCTGAGGAAATAGAGGGGAAATTATGCCACGAACTCGTACACGGTACCAAAGATCCCTGGCCCACGTGTCCCGCTAAAGAATTGTTTGTAACGAAAAAGGCCCAAAGGAGCGAGTTTTTTGAGCCGAAGCTAGGTATTTACCTTGAAGTCCTGACAACGCCTATATTGGATGAAGAAGGAGAGGTGGCGGGGATAGTCCACATCACTAAAGATATATCGGAGCGGAAAAAGTCGGAAAAAAGAATAAATGAACTTGCCAGATTCCCAGGGGAGAATCCTAATCCTATAATGCGTGTTTCAAAAGAAGGAGAAATATTATATTCCAATAGCGGGGGGAAAAAAATATTAGATGAGTGGGGAACCGTTGTAGGCGGAAAAGTCCCCGAAAACTGGAAGCGTGTCCTAGAAAAGGCATTTGAGGATAATAGTCCCATCGTCGAGGAGTGTGACATAACCGGACAGGTCTATGCTTTTACAGTCACGACCGTTAAAGACGCCGGGTATGCTAATCTTTACGGGCGTGATATTACCGAACAAAAAAAATCGGACCAAAGGATAAAAGAGAGCGAGGAAAAATTTAAGTCCCTTTATGAAAACTCGACGGATGCCCTGATGATGTTGACGTCCCAGAAAGGATTCATAAGCGGGAATCCCGCCGCCA
>JAVCCB010000067.1 GCA_030765685.1 Candidatus Tantalella remota
CGTAGATGTTAACGCTATCGGTCTGTACGCCTGTCACAAATATCTCTTCCCCTTCGACTTCTACGGTCGAGATGATCTTGCCGGTGGAATCCACAAAACCGGATACCCCGGTATTAGCCGCGCGTATCACCGGCACCCTGTTCTCGATCGCCCTAAAAACTGAGGACTGCAGATGTTGCCGGGACGCGGCTGTATCCCCGAACCAGGCATCGTTGGTTATATTGACTAAAAAATTAGCGCCCGCAAAAACAAATGCCCGGCTCAGATACGGGAAAATATCCTCAAAGCATATAAGCACCCCGAACTTATAAAAATTGGTCCGACTAATTATCTTACCGCTGACGTTTTTAGAACTGGCATTCGACTTGAGAGTAAAAAGAGAATACTCCCCCCCACGCCTGAAATCCCCTATAGGCTTGTCAATATAGCCTCTCAGAAAAGATATGGCATTCTTAAAAGGAATATACTCGCCGAAAGGAACAAGATGTGTCTTATGATATATCGGAAGATCCTCTCCTCCGTTAAAAAGCACCGCGCTGTTATAGTAATCGTCGCCTTCCCGGTAAACGATACCGGAAAGTATCGGGATATGCTGTTCTCTCGCGAGAGCGTTGACTTCTTCAGCGACCGGTCTGCCCGCCTCCACCAGATACGGATACGACGTTTCCGGCCATATTATAAGGTCCGCATCAGCCAATGCCGCCTGCTTTGTCAGACCGGTATACGTCTTTACGATCTCCTCGGCAAATCCCGGATTCCATTTCTGGTCCTGCGGGACGTTCCCCTGCACCACGCTTATACGCGGTGATCCCCACACGTTATAGTTATTGAATCGGTATATACCGTAACTCGTCGACATCAGCATGAACATAAGAGCGATCATCATGTACGCGATCTTGCGCTCCCGCCTGGACAACACCGCGAAAAGAGCTACGTTAAAAGCAACCATAATGAAAGACACGCCGTACGCTCCGGTTATATCGGCTATCTGTACAATATTTATCGTCGTATACTGCGAGTACCCCAGTAGCCCCCAGGGAAACCCCGTAAACATATGGCTCCTTATGTATTCGAGAGCCACCCATGCGAACGGCAGGATCAAAAGATCCATGGAATAGTTCAGCACCATCCTTACCATCATACCGAAAAGAGCGTAGTATACGGCAAACATCAGGACGAGTAATATAAAACCCGGGATCGTCACGTTCACCAGCCAGTATAGAAGAGACCCGAAAAATATAAATCCCGCTATATATGAGTACCAGAAAGCCTGCCTGGGACTTGAACCTCTAATGGCAAAGATCAAAGGGACCAGACATACCCAGCCAAGAAACGTGAACTCCATCGGCGGAAAAGCCAGCGCACCCAATAACCCCGAGAGCATAGCCAATAAGATATTTTTCTGATGCTTATTTATGTTCATAATATTTTTAGCCGTAAACCTCTACTGACCGCAGCATTTCTTGTATTTCTTACCGCTGCCGCAGGGACATGGATCGTTGCGTCCCACCTTGGGATCATCCCGCTTATAGGTGTCCTGCCGCGGCGATGCGTCAGGAACAAATGCCTGAGGCGCCCCCTTAGGCGCGGGTGCATCGTATATGTCATCCTGTCCCGTCGCAGACGCGCCCAAAGCGGAATATTCCCGATGCTCAAGTTTTTCCTCCCCGGGAGTAAAAATATTCCTCTTGTACTGTTCCTCCATGGCGGATATCTTCATTATCCGTTCCGCTGTCTGCTCGTCTATTTTAACCATAAGCTCCGTGAACATACGGAAAGCTTCGTGCTGAAACTCTATAAGCGGATCTTTCTGGGCGTACGCGCGCCAGCTGATCCCTTCCCTCAATTCATCTATTTCACGCAGGTATTCTTTCCAGTTCGAATCTATTACCGACAGCATGACCATCTTCTCCAGATAACGCAACTTGTCCGCGCCAAGTACTTTCTCCCTGGCGTCGTATCCTTTTCCAGCCACACTTAAGACATGGTCAATGACTTCCTGCGCTGACATACCGTCAAAAACATCAGGTTTAATATTGATCGCGTAGTTGTACATAACGTCCTTCGCCAAAACCTTGGAATCAGGTGTCTCTCCCCACCCTCCGAGCAGCGACTCCATCCCGACAGTAAGACTCTCAAAAAATTCACCCTTAAGGTCCGTCTCGGTAAGTACCATACGGCGGCGCTTGTATATGACCTCTCTCTGCTGGTTCATGACGTTATCGTACTTCAAAAGATGTTTCCTGATCTCGAAGTTCTGGCCCTCGACCCTTCGCTGCGCGGTCATGACAGCCCGGGTAACCAGCGGATTCTCTATAACTTCGCCTTCCTCCATCCCCAGCTTGTCCATTATGGACTTTATCCTGTCCGAACCGAATATACGCATGAGATCGTCTTCCAGTGAAAGGTAGAACCTGCTTCCACCGGGGTCACCCTGCCTGCCTGACCGCCCTCTCAGCTGATTATCGATCCTTCTCGCTTCATGTCTTTCAGTGCCTACTACCTGAAGCCCCGTCGCCTCCAGAACTTTTTCCTTTTCCTCTTTGGTCTTTTCCTCCGCTTCTACGAGAAAATTGGCATACGCCTTTTCCCTTTCTTCCGGATCGGTTATTTCAAGCTTTTCTATAGTATCTTCCGCGAGCGCTTCAGGATTCCCCCCAAGCAGGATATCCGTACCGCGCCCGGCCATGTTCGTGGCGATGGTAACGGCGCCGTAACGTCCCGCCTGCGAGATAATATGAGCTTCTCTCTCATGATACTTGGCATTCAGCACGTTATGCGGCACACCCTTATCGTTTAAGAGCTTGCTTAAGTGTTCCGACTTCTCGATCGATATTGTACCGACAAGTACCGGACGCCCTTTCGAATGCCATTCGGCCACTTCTTCCACGACGGCATTGAACTTCTCACGCTCTGTCTTATATATCCTGTCCGGATCGCTCATCCTCCGCAGTGTCTGGTTAGTCGGTATCTGCACGACCGACAAAAGATATATGTTCTCAAACTCAGATTCCTCCGTTTTTGCCGTACCGGTCATGCCCGCGAGTTTATCGTACATCCTGAAATAATTCTGTAGAGTTACCGTGGCAAGCGTCTGGCTTTCTCTCTGCACCTCGACGCGTTCTTTTGCCTCTATCGCCTCGTGTATACCGTCAGAGAACCTCCGGCCGGGCATCATCCTGCCCGTAAACCCGTCCACTATCATTATCTTGTTATCTTTCACCACATAATCTACGTCTTTCTGGAACAGTATATACGCCTTTAGCAACTGCTTGACACCTTCGACGTTCTTCTGCTGAGCGGAATACGCGGTTACGAGTTCCGTTTCAAGCGCTACTTTCTCCTCCACCGGCATGTCCTCATCCGCAAGCTCCGCCAGACGAGCTTCAATATCGTCGAGCATGAACTCTATGCCGAACTTCTCTTTCATAAGATTCTGCCCTTTGGCGCTAAAAGTGGCCTCCCTGCTCTTCTCGTCAAAAACGAAGAACAACTGCTCGAGAAGATCATTCCGTTCCTTCTCCATGATCTTACCCTCAAGAAGCCCCTGCGCCTTGTCGAACATCGACTTCGCCTTCATATCCTTCATTATTATGTCCAGGAATTCCCTGTTCTTAGGGTCAGCTTTGTGAATGAGATATAACAGCTGTCCCAGGTCTTCTTCTTTCCCGTCGGCCAAACTCTTCCGAAACTCCAAGAGATAGTCGCCTACAAGTTTCTTCTGAGCTCTTACGACTTCCTGCACTACCGGTCGCATCTCGTTATAGGATTCGTTCGTTTCATCGACCGGCCCCGATATTATAAGCGGCGTCCTCGCCTCGTCGACAAGAATAGAATCTACCTCGTCGACTATCGCGTAACTCGGATACCCCTGCACCACGTCCTCCACGTCAGCTACCATGTTGTCCCTGAGATAATCAAACCCAAACTCATTATTCGTACCGTATGCCACGTCACAGGCGTACGCCACTTTTTTTTCTTCCGGTTTCATGTCATGCTGAATAACGCCTACCGAAAGCCCCAGAAACTTATATATCGGCTCCATCCACTCGCAGTCCCTCTTGGCAAGATAATCATTGACCGTAACGACATGGACGCTTTCTCCGCTGAACGCGTTAAGAGTTACCGGCAGTGTGGCTGCCAGAGTTTTACCTTCACCGGTGGTCATCTCGGCTATTTTCCCCTGATGAAGCACTAAACCGCCCAAAAGCTGCACGTCGAAATGCCTGAGACCTATCGTCCTCCTCGACGCCTCCCGTACTATAGCGAACACCTCGACTACTCTTTTGTCCAGTATACGGTTCTTCGTTTCCTTCAACCGTTTTTTCTGCTTGCTGCGTTCCTGATCCGACGTAGCGTTAGACACCAGCTCCTGTATCTCCCGAAATTCAGGAGCCAGTTCTTTATTTTCCGCTGTTATCTCTTCTCTAACCCGGGTCGCGCGCGCCTTCAGATCCTCATCAGACAAGGCCTTTATCTCATCCTCCAGACCGTTTATTTCATCCACTATCGGCTGGAGCTTCCTAAGCTGCCTCTCGTTCTGCGTCCCGATCAATTTCTTTAAAATATTTATCATTTTTCCCTTTTTCCTTTATCCTTTTTCCTTAACATTGTCCCCAATCCCCTGATATCCCGGGACCCCGGTTCCCTGTATCAATTCCCTATTCCCTTTGTCCCTGATTTCCTGATATCCTAGTCCCCGATACTCGGTACTCGCCTGTCCGCCGTAGCTTCAGCGAAGGCGGGATACCCGGGACCTGTTTACTGTTCACTGTTTACTGTTCACTGTTCACTGTTCACAGTTCACTATTTTCTACTTCTTTGCCATCATTTTTAAAAATGCTTCTATAAACGTGTCCAGATCTCCATCGAGGACTTTTTCCGCGTTAGAAGACTGTTCGTCCGTCCTGTGGTCTTTGACCATCTTATAGGGATGCAGCACATACGACCGTATCTGGCTTCCCCACTCGATCTTTTTCTTGTCCCCATAGGATTTCATGAGGTCATCTTCCTGCTCTTTTCTCTTTTTTTCATAGATACGCCCCCTAAGGATCTTCATGGCTATAGCTTTGTTCTTATGCTGGGACCGCTCATTCTGACACTGCACAACTATACCCGTAGGCATATGAGTAATGCGCACCGCGGAATCGGTAACGTTAACGTGCTGGCCGCCCGCGCCCGAAGCCCTGTAAGTATCGATCTTAAGATCGCTCTCGTTTATGTCGACCTTGATATTCTTGTCTATGTCGGGAATAACGTCGATCGAAGCGAACGAAGTGTGCCGCCTTTTGTTGGAATCAAACGGAGATATTCTCACCAGCCTGTGCACCCCGGTCTCTGCCTTGAGATACCCGAACACCAGATTGCCTTTTATCAGAAGCGTGGCGCTCTTTATACCGGCCTCTTCTCCCGCGAGCCGGTCTATCATCTCGACCGTGCATCCGTGATCCTCAGCCCACCTCGTGTACATCCGAAGCAGCATCGACGCCCAATCGCAGGATTCAGTACCACCCGCGCCGGAATTAACACTCAAAATAGCATCGCACCTATCGGCCTCACCGCCGAGAAGACACTTGAACTCGAGTTTATCTATTATCTTGCGGACTTCCCGACTCTCTTCCATAAGGCTCTCAAGTGACTCCGTGTCGTCACTTTCGACTATCTCGGAAAGCTCTTTTATCGCGTCATGCCGATCTTTCACCTCATTATAAGGCCCTATTACTGACCTTAACGCTTTAAGCTGGCGTGAAAGGCTATCAGCCTTCTCCTGGTTTTTCCAGATCTCAGGCTGGTTAAGCTCCCCTTCAAGTTCTTCCATTTTTAAAACATTTTTATCCAGGTCAAAGATACCCCCTGAGCTCTTCAAACTTCTCATCCAGCATCTTCATCGAATCCCTGAGTTCCTCTATCATTATGTTACCTCCATTTAAGCGGCTATTATAGCCGCTACCATACAAAAAATCAATTCGTTACACTTCCCGCTTCCCTATTCCCTATTCTCAGTCTACAGTTCAACTGTCCCTGATACCCCAATATCCCGATTGCCCAATACCCGATACCCGATACCCGGTACTCGATACAATTCCCTATTCCCTATTCCCCGATCCCACAATTGTCATTCCGAGTGAAGTGCCCAACGGGCACGAAGTCGAGAAATCTAAAATCCGGTCCTGGGTCTTGGGTATTAGGTTTAGTCCCTGATGTCCTGATAACCTAGTCCCTGATATCCCAATATCCCGATTGCCCAATACCCGATACCCGCCTGTCCGCCGTAGCTTCAGCGAAGGCGGAATACCCGGTACAATTCTCAATTCCCTCTTCCCCGATCCCACAATTGTCATTCCGAGTGAAGTGCCCAACGGGCACGAAATCGAGAAATCTAAAATCCGGTCCTGGGTCTTGAGTATTAGGTTTAGTCCCTGATGTCCTGATAGCCTAGTCCCCGATTCCCTGATATCCCGATACCCGGTACCCGCCTGTCCGCCGTAGCTTCAGCGAAGGCGGAATACCCGGTACAATTCTCAATTCCCTCTTCCCTATTCCCTATTCTCTATTTCTTTCGCTTAAAGTGCACCGCCACCGCCTTTGCGGCCTTCACACCGATACCCGTCTCTGCCAGCTGTTCTATTGAAGCTTTGCGTATCTTAGTCATGCTGCCGAACTTTTCCATAAGACGCCTCTCTCTGGCCATGCCTATACCTTCGATATTAAGAAGTTCTGTATCAAATTTCTCGGCACGCCGGAGCCGTCTGTGATAGGTTATGGCGAACCTGTGCGCTTCATCTCTTATACGCTGTATGAGAAGAAGAAGCCTCGACCCCTGAGAAAGACGTATGGGAGTATTCCGGGTCGGCGTATAAAGATGGTTCTTTTCCTTCGCTATGCTGGCCACCGGTACATTCTCAAGACCAAGAGACTTCATCTCGGTCATGGCGGAATATAGATGCCCTTTCCCGCCGTCTATAAGCACCAGGTCCGGCATCGCCTTGCCTTCCTCTTTGAGACGCGAGTACCGGCGCCTCACCACTTCCCTTATCATAGAATAATCGTCTATCGTACTTATCGTCTTTATCCGGAACTTCCTATAATCGCTCTTACGCGGAGTCCCGGCCACAAATCTTACCATCGCCCCCACAGCCTGCTGGCCGCTGACATTGGATATATCAAAACACTCGATAGAAAGCGGCACCGACGACAGGTTAAGCGCGTTCTGAAGCTCATCGAGTTCTCCGTACATCGGGAACTGCGACCGGTCATGCAACTGCTGTATCGCCGTAAGGGCTTCTATCCGCCTTTTCACGGCAAGCGCCTTCTCATACTGTTTCTTCTTGGAGAACTCAACCATACGTTTCTCCAGTATATCTATGAGGTCGCCCTTCCTGCCCTCCAGGAATTTCTGAAGCTGTTCGACTATATCTTTGTAATCCGTCTCCGTGATCTTCCCTACGCACGGCGCGAAACACTGCCCCAGATGATACTCCATACATACCGTCTTGCGCATCGACCGGCAGCTTCTCAGCGGGAACACTTTTTTCATGAACGATAATGCTTCCCTAAAAAGCTTCACGTTAACGTACGGACCGTAATAAAGCGCTCCGTCATTCAACCGTCGGCGCGTAAGAAAAAGCCTGGGCCATTTCTCGTTCACGGTAAGCTTTAAAAACGGATATGACTTGTCATCCTTAAGATCTATGTTAAATTTAGGCGCGTGATCTTTTATCAGCCCCGCTTCGTATATCAGAGCCTCCGCTTCGGAAGACGCCCGGATATAAGCAATATCCCGCACCTCGCTGACCAAAAGTTCAAGCCGCGCGTCATGAGCCCGGCCCGGCTGAAAATACGACGCTACCCTTTTCCTGAGACGGCGTGCTTTGCCGACATACAGGATCTTCCCCTTAGCGTCCAGAAACTTATACACGCCCGGGGCATCCGGCAGCTTCTTCACCTTCGCTCTAATAGTGTTTTTCATTTTTTAATCACAGGTTAAGATTAAGGTTAAGGTTTAGTGTTCGGAGTTTTCTCAATCTCAACCTTAATCTCAACCTTCGTTGCGCCAATTCCCAATTCCCTATTCCCTATTCCCTATTCTCAATTCCTTTGTCCCTGATATCCCGATCACCTAGTCCCCAATCCCCTAATATCCCGATCCCCTCTTTCAATAAGCATCCAGCCCTACCTATATTTTTTCCTTTTCCCTTTTTCCTTTTTCCTTAACCCAATACCCGATACCCGGTACCATTCTCAATTCCCTTGTCCCTGATACCCTAATACCCTAGTCCCCGATTCCCTGATTCCCAGATACCCTCTTTCAATAAATATCCAGCCCCTACCTATCCTTTTTCCCTTTTCCTTTTTCCTTAACATTGTCCCCGATTCCCTGATATCCCGATACCCGGTACTATTCCCAATTCTCAATTCCCTTGTCCCTGATATCCTAATACCCTAGTCCCCAATCCCCTGATATCCCGATACCCTGTAACTGTTTACAATTCCCTATTCCCCAATTTCTCAACCACCATACCACACCCCCGTCTGACCCCTTCTACTCCCACCAGATATGCCGTAATAAGATACACGATACCACTTACACCTATTGTCACCAGCAATCTTGAAAGCTCGTTTATCGTAGACAGTCCCTCTGCCGCCAGTATCCAACGCAGCATAACAAACGTCACCGCCCCCATTACCAGCGATGATGTGCCTATACGCGCGAGTGACGACAACATCCTGGACATTCCCAGGTCGCCTATCCGCCTGGTAAGTAACACGTACAGTATAACAAAATTTGTCGTAGCGGCTATAGACGTCGCCAGAGCAAGACCGCCTATTTTAAGAGGCCACATCAAAAGCAGATTAAGCACCAGGTTTACTGCCAGGGATACCGCCGCTGTCTTGACCGGCGTGCGGGTGTCTCCCATGGAATAGTAAGTGCTCACCAATATCTTTATTCCGGCATACGCGAAAAGACCGAAACTGTAAAAGAGAAGCGCGCTGGCCGTTATGGCAGTCGAATAAGCGGTAAACTCACCTCTCTGGAACAATATCCTCACTATCGGGTGAGCAAGTATAATAAGCCCTACCGCCGCTGGGAACATTATCGTAAAAACCGTACGCAGCGAAAAAGAAACCGTCTCTTTCAGTTTTCCCATGTCGTTAGCCGCGACCTCTTTACTCATCTTCGGCAAAGCCGCCGTCGCCAGGGATATGCCAAACACCGCGAGGGGAAGCTGCACCAGTCTGTTGGAATAATACAGAGCCGCGACACCGCCAGACCCCACTATCCATGAAAGCGAAGCTATTACCGTATCCACAAGAACACTCAGCTGATATACCGCCGTCCCCATAGCTCTTGGCAAAAGAAGTTTGCCTATCCGTTTGGCTATAGGATGATTCAGCTGAAACCCTTTATGCAGTCTTAGACCTTTCGCCCGCAAGGGAGGTATCTGCATAAGCATCTCGAACAGACCTCCCAGAAGCACCCCGAAAATAAGCCCTTTTATCCCTATTATTGGACAGAGAACAAGCAGCGATATAACCATGGTGATATTCAGAACGACAGGCGCGAAAGCGGGCGTAGTAAAATAATGGAACGAATTAAGTACGCCTTTACTGTAAGCTACCATCCCCAGAAAGAGGATATACGGGAACACCCATCGCGTGATAAGAACGGTCATCCTGAACTTCTCAGGATCACGCAAAAACCCCGGCGCGAGCACCCTTACCAGAACCGGCGCGAACATAACGCCCGCCACCGACAAAACAACGAGTACAGCCAGCATCAGGTTCAGGATAACGCGCGCTACCTCCCAGTACTCCTCTTTCGTACGAGTATGGTTATACTCGCTGAGGATCGGCACGATAGCCGCGTCAGTCGCCCCCTCGCCCACCATATCTCTGAGCATATTGGGCAGTCTGAACGCCACTACGAACGCCTGAGCGAAAATATTGGTCCCGAAAAGACGCGCGAACAGTATATCCCTCACAAACCCAAGAACACGGCTGGTGCTAGTCGCGAAACCTATTATCCCAGTTGACCTTATAAGTTTTCTGTTAGTTGTCATCGTCCTTCAGCCTTTAGCAGCTAAGCATTATTATATTGTTCTATATACTAGCACATTTTGTTATGTCTGTCATCGCTGTTGGATTCTGGAGGTCAAATCCCGCTTGACAAAGGGACTCTACTATGCTAAATTATGCATTCTTAAGATAACTGTAAACCGTTTAAGGAGATAAAGAAATGGCAAATAAGAAAGCTGCTATAAAGAGTCTGAGACAGGACAAAAAGAAGCACGACAGAAACAAAGCGACTATGACGGAGCTGCGTACGCTGGGTAAGATCGCGCGCACTCTCATAAAAGAACAGAACCGGGACGAAGCGGATATCGCTCTCAAAAATCTGGAATCCAAGCTGCAGAGAGCCGCGAAAAAAGACGTAATAAAGAAAAATAACGCTTCCCGCCGGATATCCAGACTGAGAACAGCATGGTCCGCTATAGGCGCCAAAGCTTAGTCCTGTAACACCATTACATTAAAAAAACCCCGATCATATTTGACCGGGGTTTTTTATTTCCTTCTGTCATCCCGAGCGAGCGTCTTGCCCGCCATAGCTTTAGCGAAGGCGGAAGCGAGGCCGTAGGCACCACCCTCTGTCATTCCGAGCGAAGTGTCCGAAGGACACGAAGTCGAGGAATCTAGAATCCAGTCCTGGGTCTTGGGTATTAGGTTTTGTCCCTGATATCCCAATATCCCGATACCCGATACTATTCCCAATTCCCCGCCTTTACTGTCAGCGCCCTAATTATTGATCAGTGTAACGATAAGCATTTCCATGGCCACTTGAGCCGGCTTGAACCCTCTTTTGATATCCCTGTCCGTCGTGAACATACAAGTCAGCCATTTTCTTATGCGTTCCGGAGAAAATCTTCTGGCCTGTTCAATAGATTTTTTTATACGCCAGGCCGGGCCTCCAACCGCCGAGACAATACCTTCCGGTCCAATGCCCCTGCCTAACAAAAGAGCGACTTTCTGTATAGTTCGCATGTACCCCGCTAAATAACCTATGGTTTTTATAATGTCCTTTTCCGGACTTTTTTTCTGGCCATAAATGTCATAAAGTACATGAAAGGCCTTCTTTGAGTTCCGGGCATTCAACGCCTCCACCAACCTGAATATCGCCTCGGACACACTGCGTCCTACCAGGTTCTCTACATGTTCGGCCTCTATCCTCTGGCCATCGGAAAAACCAAGCAGCTTTTCAAGCTCCATCTTTATACCCCTCATATCCGTGCCTTTAAGCTCTACTATAAGATCGACCGCTCTCGGAGATATCTCTACGCCATTTTTCTTAAAAAAAGCACGGATACCGCTCTTCATCTTTGGAGCGTCGAGAGCCTTAGCGTCCACAGACTGCAGGAGTTTAGATAATTTTTTGAAGTGTTTTTTGTCGGGAAACTTACCGTCCGAAGCCAGAACGAGCACGCTTGTCTCTGAAGGCGCTTCAAGATAAGCTATAAGAGTTTCCGCCGAGCCATCCGTCAGCTGCTGAGCGTCCTTGACCAGAACGACCCTTTTCTCGCCTATAAAAGGCATGGTCCCCAGCGAATCCATTATCTGTTCAATATCACCGGCGGCGTAAACAGAATAGTTAAGCTCGACCTCATCAGGAGACAAAAACTTGTCCTTGATCTTTTTGATCTCTTTTTCGGAAACAAATTTATCATCGCCGGCTATAAGATAATTATCAGTCATAATTCATATCTGGTTAACACGACAGAATCGTCATTCCCGCGACAGCGGGAATCAAATAAAAACAAAATATTATTAATTAATCCCCGCTAAGAGGCCGAAGCCCTCTGGCATTCGGCATTTCCTCAGGGGCCTTTGCCCCTCGGTCACATTCGGGGATGTCGATTGATTTTTTAACCTGGTTAATTTCGACCTTTTGTCATTCCGAGCGAGGCCGCAGGCCGAGTCGAGGAATCTAACGAGGATTAAGGGTGAGGGTTAGTTCTGCCCGCGATATCCACCCCTTCCTATATTTTTTCCTTTTTCCTTTTTACTTTTTACTTTCACGTACCCGATGCCCTGAATCTGTTCACTGTTCCCAGTTTACAGTTCACTTTTACGAGCATCTAGAATCCAGCATCTAGCATCTGACGTATCGTCATTGCGCGGGCCGAACCATGTGAGGTCCAAAGCAATCTCTTTTAATGGGATTGCTTCGTCGTCGCGGTGCTCCTCCTCGCAAAGACAAGGCTGTGGGACCATTCCCTATTCCCTATTCCCCGATCCAGCCCCTACCTTTACTTTTTCCTTTTTACTTTCACGTATCCGATACCGAACGCCCTACCACGCTTCTACGGTACGTTCTACTATCCTGTTTGCAAGGTCTAGTACTGCGGCTTTAACGGCTTCGCCTTCTGTCAGCGCGTTAGGACCGCTAATGTTGTAATCAGACTGCCCCATAAAAGCATTTTCCATCCACATCTTTTCCCCGGTAAGATTATTATACAGGGTCATATTAACCAGTATCTGGACTCTGAATTCTACTATGCTTTCGCCCTTATCGTAACTTAGGGGATACAACCTGAAACTGATAAGTTCGCCCTCAAGGACCATCGTCGCCTTCTTCTTGTTCTCTACGTCCAGGTGACGGTCAAATATGAACCGGTCTATGACCCCTCTTGTTATCATGGTCTCAAGGCCCGGCCAGTAAGAATATGTAGCCCTTCTGTCAGAGACCTCCTGGGCGGGGTCTATTATGTTAACAAAATTGGCGACATTGATCGAAGTAAGCTCAGGCGGAAGAAGGGTGCTCGATGAGTACCCGCATCCCGAAACAGTTACAAGACACAACGCTAGGAACAACAATAAATACCTTTTCATCAGTCCTTTATCCTTTTTTGTAGAATTTCTATTCTTCCCTCCGCGTACGTCGCCGCTTCCGTACCCGGGTACTTAGAAACTATCTCTCTATAATACATCACGGCGCCTTTATATTTCCTCTGCCTCTCATAAAACTTTGCTATCTTCAGAACGCTTTCGGACTTTTTCTTCTTAAGCTCTCCCAGAAGCTTGATCGCCTCTTTCGACACGGTAGGTTTGGCGGTCGTCGCCGCGATCTGCTTAAACTCACGCATCGCCTCGTCTGTATCTTCCTGATCATATTCCGGGTTAAGTGACGCTTCGTATCTGGTATAGGCAAGCTGATACTTTGCCTCCGGAACAAGCTTGCTGGACGGATAATCATTTATTATCCGCTCGTACGAGCTCATCGCTTCTTTGTATTTGTACATCCTTCTGTAGCATTCAGCCTGTTTAAAAAGCGCTTTGTCGGCATATTCACTGAACGGGCTGTTTTCCACTATCTTACCGTATATCATCGCCGCTTTATCCAGCGACGTCGAAAGCTCCAGTTCCATAAGTTTGGAGGTCTCTTTCGACTGAAATATCTCCGCGATCCGAAATTCCCTCTCCAGGATCTCGTCCAGGCGTTTTGTATAGGGATAGTTATCTACTGTCTTCTGATAGTTCTGATACGCGAAATAGTACTTTCCCTGCTCTTCAAAAGAGCGTCCCGCGTAATACTGGGCTTCGGGAGCCAGGTCTGAATCGGGATAATGCTTGGCAAGCCTTTCGAACTCCTCACCGGCACGCTTGAAATCGCTGTTCTTATAGAACCTCATCGCCCAGTTGTACTGTTCTTTAGGCGAATCCTTGACAGCGTATTTGGGATTGACGAACGTCTTGTCCTTAGGTGTCCACAGCCAGAAGGCATATGATACCCCCTCGAGTGACACAACCAGAGCCAGGACAACAGATATTATTATAATAGGTTTTTTGAACATATTTGTATTCCGTAAAACCCGCCATAGCCTTAAGCGAAAGAGGGCAGAACCCGCACAGCAAGACCGCCATACGGTTTTTACATTCTATCCCATTAATAATACCCTTGTCAACGTAAATAGAACCCCCTGTCATTTCGAGCGAGACCGCAGGCCGAGTCGAGAAATCTAAAATCCGGTCTTGGATCTTAGGTTTAGTCCCTGATTTCCTGATATCCTAGTCCCCAATATCCCAATATCCCGATACCCGGTACTCGGTACTATTCCCCATTCCCTATTCCCCATTCTCCATTCCCTTATCCCTTTTCCTTTTTACTTAAAGGCTGTCCCCAATCCCTAATCCCCTGGATAGTATCCCCAGAACCCGATACTCGGTACCCGGTACTATTCCCTATTCCCAATTCCCCATTCCCTGAATAAGGCTCTGCGGGCATTTTAGATCATTATATTTTTATTTAAGTAGATTGAAAGGAAGATCTCTCAGGCGTAAATCATTCTTTTTCGTCGAAATCCTGAAGGGTCTGGATATACTCAGCAACAGCTTTTTTATCATTGCCGTTTATCTCCAGGAACTGACCGCCTATATCGTAATCGTCCCCGTTGGGGGCTTTACGTATCCATGCTACCTTGGAGATAGCTTGTACAGACTTTCCGGCAAGAGGCACGTCCACTTCCATCATCATCCTCGAAGATCTGGAAATGAAATCTTTAGTCCTGAAACGGACCCCGCCCTCACTTAGATTGTTAGTCACCGTACCGGAGTTCGATGCGTCACCCTTATCACCTAACATCTTGTATTTAAGAGATATATGCGCATCGACTCTTTGATATTTTCTTTTTTCTGCGTTATCAGACATAATATTCACCTTTATATAAATTAAACTATCAAATAGTTAATTCCCCCATAAGTAAGTATACCATATAAATCAAGCTATTTAAAATACTAATAACAAACTTTTTAATTACTCACAACCCCCTCATTTATAACCAGGTTAGTTTCGACCAGGTTAAATAGCGCCCCCTGGATAGTGCCCCCAGGACCCGATACCCGGTACTGGTTTTTTGTCCCTGATCCCCCGATAACCTAGTCCCCAATCCCCCGATATCCCGATACCCAGTACCCGATACCCAGCACTATTCTCCATTCCCTATTCCCTATTCCCAGACTCTCTGATCCCCTGATATCCCAATACCTTTCCCCATTATCAATTCCCTTAACCCTTAACCTTTATCCCTTATCCCTGAAAAACAAGACCCCAGACACAGGGATAGCAGTATCTCAAGAGACACTACTCCTGCACCCGAGGCCTTATATATAAGACCACAGTCAACTTTTGAGCGACAGCACCTATTCCGAGTCTTTAGGCTGATCTTCTTCTGTAACAACCGAAGCCTGAATACTAATTTCAGTATCAGCACCATCGTCGGAATTATCAGCATCGTTGTACATCTCAAGACTGTCAACGTATTCTGACATAAGTTCCTGGTCCTTTTTGGACATTTCAAGGAACTGGTTGCCCACCTCGTAATCGTCACCAGACGGCACTTTACGGATCCAGGCTACCTTCGAGATAGCCTTCACCGGCTTGGTAAACATCGGAATATCCAGTTCAAGAATAAGCCTGCAAGCCATAGAGATAAATTCCGCTGTCCTAAAGCGGATACCCCCTTCGCTGAGGTTCTTCGTGATAGAACTGGCCCCGATGATACCGGCACCATCCCGCAGTTTCCGATACCTTACCGGAACGTGGGTCTTCACTCTCGTGTACTTCCTGTTGTCTGTTTTTTCAGTCACTTCCCGTACCTCCATTTTTCCGGGCAGCTCCAACTGCCCATTCCCGTTAAATCTCACTTTATTATTCTCCAATAATATTGCTCGGGACATCTTCTATTATACCATATCCCGTACGCTGAGAGTTGCTCTCTGTGATAGCGGCGTTCCTTGAAGCTATCTCGTCTACGTTTACTCCCCTAATCTTTCTTTCCTCTATTTCTTCTTCCAGATCCGCTTCTTCCTCTATCCCCGCGGTCATAGCCTTGATCTGCGCAAGTATGTCGTTAGAGGTCAAATCACTGTCCTCTTCCAGCATAAGAGCCGCGATACCGGCTACCAGAGCGGCAGAATAAGAAGTACCGGCCTGGTCATCCGCGCTCTCTATCTCTACAACATCCCAGGGAGCGAGAAGATCCAGCTCGTCATCGCAATTACTCCAGGCGGAGAAGTGACCATCTGCATCAACAGAACCGACGGTTATTATACCGTCCTTACCAGCAAGACTGTCGTCCGGTATATCCATTGAATCGTTGCCCGCGGCTGTTATAAAGATAACACCAGCGTCAAGCGCGTAGTTGATCGCCTCTTCCACCTGATGATAAACGGGAAACAAACTGAACGGAGTAGCAAGTATCTTCGCTCCGCTGTCAACAGCGTAACGAATAGCGTCAGCCACTATACTTGTGGTTGTCCTTCCTGCATCGTCGAATACTTTCGCCACCAGTACCTCTGCCTCACTGGCAGTTGCCGACACAATACTTGCCGTTACCGTTCCATGTCCCGTACTATCAGTATAATCTTCATCACTCACGCCGTCAGTCCTGTCCGAACCGGCGAAATCGTAACCGCCGATCACGTTCACGGCTGAAGCATCCACACCGGAATCCAGTATCGCTACCGAAACTCCAAGACCTGTAGATACATCTTTAAGCGCGTCAAGTTCCTCGTAGAAAAACTCCAGGCCTTCCGGCATAAGAGCGTTCTCCTCGTCTATCGCTTCTATTTCTTCCTCAAACACCATAGACGACGTGCCGGAACGTACCGGTTCCGGATAGTTGTTCGGGTTCCAGGCCAATGTCGCCGGCACACCTGCAGCGCCATTAGTGTAGTATGTGGTAATATACTGCCAGTCATGGTCGCCATTGGTTTTAGGATTCGAATACTGGTCCGTTAAAGCGAAGTTGTATATCGACCCCGACCACTGATATCCACTGCTGAACTGCGGCTGCCATGTCCCGGCATAGTAGCTGGTGTAATAAAACAGGTTATATGGACCTATCCCCGGTATTATCTTCCACTCCTGCCTTCCATATCCATCCCCGAGCCAGCTCTCATCCGTATGCCTGTATATAACGTCATACATGTTTCCGCCTATGTCCTCGTTGCTCCACTTGATCTCCATACGGTTAGACGAGTTATTGTAATACTGGTAAGACGTACCATAATCACCATACTGGTTATTATAGGAGATCTTCTGCTCAACCCTGTTGTCGGAATCATTATAGTGCCAATACACGTTATACAGCGTGGTTTCCGCACGCGTAGTGTATTCCTCGACCTCGTCCTTCTTGTCAGTACCCGCGTGGAAACTGTAGGTCTTATATACATGTCCGTCAGAGGTCTGAGTCCTTACGATCCTGCCGTACTGACCATTTCCATAGAAGTCGTAGTTTTCACGCTCATAGTAAAGATCGTCGCCATTCGGATTGGCAGCGGAATTAGCATATATAGTCTCATGCAACAACCCTGAGGAATAGTAATTCTCAGTAATGAGTATCGAGGTCCCGTTATCATCATATGTAAGTTTCTGCAAAGGCACCCAAGCGTTGTTAGTTGTCGAATCCAGGTCAGTGAACTCATCGTTATGTGTGTATATATAAGTCGCGTCTCGTTCTGCCGGTACGACTGCACCTGCATATGCACCCATATACACATCTACTGTTACATCAGTCGCGCCCCATGTATACGTCTTATACTCGCCTGCAACTTTATCGTACAGCAACGTTACTTTACCGTCTGCATCAAACTCCTGATAGAACAGACCGTTATCCTGGCTTACCAGCACCCAAGCGCCATTAGCATTCGGATCC
>JAVCCB010000087.1 GCA_030765685.1 Candidatus Tantalella remota
CGGCCTCTTGCGAAAGGTCACAAATATTCTCTACCTCTTTAGTGTCCAGATACGCGTTACATGCGGCCCTCGAAAGCTTATCCTACTGCCTTTTTTTCTGTATCTTTCTCGTATTTATAACCCTCTTTTTGATCGCGCTTGAATGTTCTCCGGTCCTACGCGTTGAAAGCTGCTCATATGCCAGGCGTGGCACCTCGAGGTGTATATCTATCCTGTCAAGAAGCGGACCCGATATCTTCGAAAGATACCTCTGTATCTGGTGAGGAGAACACTGACATCTTTTATGCGGGTCAGTAAAATAACCGCACGGACAAGGGTTCATCGCTGAGATCAGCATAAACCGGCATGGGAATTTGAGTGACCTTTCTACCCGGGCAATAGTTATTTCTCCGGATTCCATCGGTTGTCTCAGCGTCTCAAGCACATCACGCCTGAACTCCGGGAACTCATCCAGAAAAAGCACGCCGTTATGAGCAAGGCTTATCTCTCCGGGCCGGGGCCAGGAACCGCCACCAGCCATTGCCGCGTATGACACCGTATGATGCGGACATCGAACCGGTCTTTTTCGTATAAGGCCGCTGCCCGACAGCTGTCCGGATATACTATAAATATTTGTCGTCTCCAGTGATTCTTCATCGGTAAGTGCCGGCAATATCGATGGCAAGCGTTTCGCGAGCATGCTCTTTCCTGATCCGGGCGGACCAATAAGAAGGATATTATGTCCACCGCTCGCGGCGACTTCCAGACCCCGCTTAACATGCTCCTGCCCTTTTACATCCTTAAAATCAAGATCGTCCGCCGCTTTGTCATTCTCAGAGGGCCCGTCATCAACCGTCACAACATCCAGAACAGCGATCCCTTTGATATGGCTAACCACCTCCTTCAAAGATGACGCCCCGACTGACGATATTTCTTTTATATTAGCCGCTTCGCGCGCGTTGGATAACGGAAGTATAAAAACTTTGCATCTATCCTTTAACGACATCGCGATAGGCAGCGCGCCGCGGAAAGATTTCATCTCTCCATTAAGCGAAAGTTCTCCGCAAAGAAGAGCCCCCTCCATATCTTCCTGACTGATAACACCCATGGCAACCAATATCCCGACGGCAATAGGAAGATCGAATCCGGCGCCTTCTTTTTTAATGTCCGCCGGCGAAAGGTTAACTGTTATCTTGCCTGACGGGAACGTAAATCCTGAATTCCTTATAGCGGAACGTATTCTGTCCCTGCTTTCCCTTATGGAAGCGTCCGGAAGTCCCACCACCGAAAAAGCCGGCAAACCGTTAGCTACATCCACTTCCACATCAACCGGGTATGCCTCTATCCCCATAACACATCCTGAAGCGACTTTTGCTAGCATTCCACCCTCCCTTATAAGCTCTTATCACATGACGAGCGCGTTCTTAACATGTTTTAGTATCTGAAATTTCCCTTTTTCGCTCAGGTTTATCCCTATAACATCGACCCTCAAGGGCATTCCCTCGAGGGAGTTTTTCTTTATGTAAAACTGACAATTCTTGATAATATGCTCTCTCTTCACTCTTGTGATGGCGGATAGAGGTGGACCGAACCTCTCAGATATACGCGTTTTTATTTCCACGAACACAACACTCCCTTCGTGATCCGCCACCAGATCTATTTCCCCGAAGGGGGTAGTGAAATTAGTATCGCGAGTAATATATCCCCTGGACGACAAGAACTTCTCCGCCATTGCCTCCCCCAGCTTACCTATATACCGTCGTGTCCAGTCCACCTCTCCCCCTATACTTTCGCTTTTTCGTTGTAACTTTCGAGCACCAATTCCTGGAGCCCTGTCCGCATCTCCCGGGAGACCGGATAAAATGTTTCGTACCATTTATCGTCTCTGCCCTTTTCTTGCGGCATGCCCAGAAAAAGACCATCTTTTCCCTGCACAACACGCAACCCCTTCACCAAGAACGTATCCAGTATCAGAAGATCACAGAACGCCTTAAGCGCGCCATCCCCCTCCAGACGATGAATACGTTCCACCTTTACAACCGGCTTGTTCTCCATAGCTTTACCTCCTTTTTTTTGCGATAAAAAAAATGCCTCTTCCTTTATTACCGCGTTTTAAACCGGGACAAAAGCTCTTCTGTCCCTTCCTTATCTCCCTTTTTCCATGCCTCATAGACCATGATCAGAGTCTTGGACGTCCTTGAATCAAAAACCCATTTAGCCCCCATAAGAGCGGCAGCCGTTAGTAATTGGAAAAAGTATCCGGACAAAAAAAATGAAAATACAAACGCCAGGAAGCTTCCTATTAGCCAGAAATTCCGCTTGAGCCATCCTCTGAGCTTCGCACGGATCTTACCGGCAGAAGACTTCTTCAAAACAGTATGCACATCCGATACCATTTTTCTGCATCGCGAGCATCTGGAAAGATGCTCTTCGACACTGTCCCTTTCTTTCGAAGAAAGCACCCCTCCTATATATTCGCTAAGCACTTCTTCCGATAAACATATCCTATGCACCTTTACTCCTTTTTTTTCTGACGACAAATGTTTTACCCCTCTACTACTATAGACAAGTTTTCGCACCATTTTCTTGCACTTTATTTTCAATTATTTTATACATCAATAATATTTTTTATCCCCTTCCTGATACTGTTTTTCGCCCGTTTTATCAGCGTGCTGACATGTGATATCGGCAGATCCATTATTTCCGCGATATCTTTTTGTTTCTTTCCGTCATACATGTTGAACTTTATCGCGAGCCGCTGTTTCACAGGCAATTTCAAGACCTCGTTTTCGACCAGATCCACAAGCTCGTTCGTGTATACCATATCTTCGGTATTAAGCGTCGGGGATTCCAACATTTCCCCCAGAGATACGGATACATCATCACATGTGTGGAATTCCTCAAGAGAGTGCGTATCCCTAATATCTCTTGCATCTCTCCTCATATGGCAAGTTGATGTAAAATTAAATGATACTATAGCGATCCACCCCTCCAGGCATGACACATCGGATACCCCCCGTAGCTTGTCTTTTTCCCATATATATAGGAAGATCTCCTGTACAGTATCCTCAATTTCAGCACCGCACGCGTGGATATTCATGCTTTTGAGCTTATATCTTACGCTTCTGGATACAAGATTATCGTACGAGCGAACAAACTCGTCCCAGGCTTTTCTTTCCTTCCGGAGGCACCTTTTTAGTAATTCTTCGACTGGCATAGTACACACATTATAGTACATTCTTGCGCATTTATCAATATATATTTGATAAATCATCATGGTAGGGTTGCAAAAATAACCAGGTTAGATATGACCGGGTTAATTTAGTCGGATGACTGGTCTTTTATCTTGCGGATTATATCGAGGTTTTTTATCGCATTCTGATGCTCGGGATCAAACTCCAGGGTCTTCTTGAAATATGCTTCCGATCTATCTATATCCCCTGCCTGAAAATAGGCAAACCCCAGGTTGTTATAGGATTCGGGATAGTCCGGATCAACCTCTACGGCTTTTCCGAAAAAGAATATTGCTCCGTTAAGATCTCCGCCGCTGCCGTGCCTTACACCTATATCATTGTACGTCACAGCCAGTATATTCACTTTTTCCTGCTCGGCGGCTTCCTCTTGCGTAATTAGCCCTTCCCTCACCATGGCAGCTCTCTTGTCTTTATAAACCTGTTGGATATTACCCTGGGCTTTATCATAATCCGGCAGCATTGTGAGGACTATTTTGAAATAATATATCCCCCTGTCATAATCTCCGGAACGAGCGTAATGCGCCCCCAATTTATTGTACGCTATGGGAATATACGGATACTGTTTCACAACATCGGTAAACAGCGTACCGGTATCCTTCCATACCTTACACCTCTGCCACGTAAGAAGTGAAAGTGTTATGACTATTGCCGTAACAACCGCGTAAACGAAGACTTTTGCCGCCTTGAACGAAGACAGTCTCGTCACTATATACGCGGCCAGAACCGCCAGCATATACGCTATTCCAATGGACGGCAAATACATATACCTGTCCGCAGCAGACGCACCGCCCGCGGGAACTATCTGAAGTGTCGGCAATATCGTGATAAGAAAGAACAAACTGCCGAAAATAACCTTTTTAGTATATCGCGCCGACGATACCACCGCAACCGCAAGCAATACAAGCCCGACGGTAAAATATCCTATGTGGATCATATTAGCGGAAGTTACAGGATAATACGGATACATAGCGGACAAATTGACCGGTATCACAAGTTTGTACAGATAAAAAAGTATCGCCCTCGAAAGAAAATACGATCTCACTATAAGGGTGCGGCCACTTTCCATGGCATTGACCTGAACCTCAAACATTATATTTATGACCCCAAAAACACCGGCTATAAGAAAGAACGGTATCTTCTCGACAAGAGTCTTTACATTTATCTTTCGTCCCTCAAAATAGTCCAGAAGTATGAAAACGACCGGCAAAGTTACAGCCAGCACCTTCGATAAAAGCGCAAGGACGACGAACACCAGACACAAAAGATAATTCCTGAGCTTGCCGCCACGCGCGTACAACAAATACACGATGAGAGCCAGCACATAGAAAAAGACACAAAGCATGTCCTTGCGTTCCATCACCCAGGCTACGTTCTCCACGTGCAGAGGATGCACTGCAAACAACGCCGCACCCATAAACGCTATTAGCTGCTTACGTGAAAGCAAATAGATAAACCAGAATACCAGGAGGGCTATGAAAATGTTGAACATATAGTTGGTAAAGTGGTATATGAACGGATCCAACTCAAAAAACCTGTATTCCAAAGCGTAACTCACCATTACCAGCGGACAGTAATGTCCCAGAAAATTACCGGTAAAGATCTCTTTCATGTTCTCAAGCGAGATCTCGCGTATAAGCTCATTGTTGACTACATATATCGGATCGTCCCAGTCCACGAACTGATTAGAAAGACACGGAAGGAAAGCTGCCGCGGTTATCGCAGCGAGGACCAAAATACATACCACCATCGAAGATCTTTTAGAGACAGATATCATCAGGGTTTCCTTTCCTTTTTCTGAGAAGCTCCCTCCACTATCATAAGAAGCAGCAGCATCAGCCCGCAGAAATAAACAAAAACATCGCCATATACTGTGTAAAAAGAACGTCCCGCGTAGATGTTAACGCTATCGGTCTGTACGCCTGTCACAAATATCTCTTCCCCTTCGACTTCTACGGTCGAAATGATCTTGCCGGTGGAATCCACAAAACCGGATACCCCGGTATTAGCCGCGCGGATCACCGGCACCCTGTTCTCGATCGCCCTAAACACTGAGGACTGCAGATGTTGCCGGGACGCGGCTGTGTTCCCGAACCAGGCATCATTGGTTATATTGACTAAAAAATTAGCGCCCGCCAAAACAAATTCCCGGCTCAGATACGGGAAAATATCCTCAAAGCATATAAGCACCCCGAACTTATAAAAATTGGTCCGACTAATTATCTTACTGCTGACGTTTTTAGAACTGGCATTCGACTTGAGAGTAAAAAGAGAATACTCCCCCCCACGCCTGAAATCCCCTATAGGCTTGTCAATATAGCCTCTC
>JAVCCB010000024.1 GCA_030765685.1 Candidatus Tantalella remota
CTGATCTCCTGATATCCTCCTCTTCTCCATTCCCAATTCCCTATTCCCAAACCCCACCTATCTCCGTACCGCACCCCGCACACTTGCCATCTTTTAAGTCCTTCGTGACTTCCACTCCGGATCCGGATCTCTTTACCATCACGCGTCCGCAGGCGGGACAAAAAGTTTCCCCTCCGTCCGACACGTTCCCGAGATACACGTACTCAAGCCCCGCTTTCTTTCCTATATCAGCAGCCTTTTTCATCGTATCCAACGGCGTCGGAACGCTATCGGTGTACCTGTAATCAGGATGAAACCGACTGATATGCCACGGCATCCCCTTATCCACGCCGGCCAGAAACTCTGCCATACCGGAGAGCTCTTCCTCAGAATCGTTCTCACCCGGGATAACCAGAGTAGTCACCTCAATCCAGATCCCTTTTTCTTTCATCTTCCCGATGGAATCCAGGACCGGCTGAAGCCTGCCTCCGCATACCTTCCTGTACTGATCATCTTTAAAAAACTTAAGATCCACGTTAGCCGCGTCAAGATACGGGCTTATTTTCTCTACCGCTTCGGCAGTCATAAAACCATTCGTCACGAAAGTGTTATAAAGACCCCTTTCTTTCGCGATCACGGACGTATCATACGCGTATTCAAAAAATACCGTAGGTTCGGTATACGTGTATGATATGCTCTTGCAGTTATTTTCCGCCGCTTCCTCGACAATTTTCTCCGGGCTCATCTCACGCCCCGCAGATGGCGAGTCTTTCGCCGAGACCTGCGAGATGGTCCAATTCTGACAGAAAGAGCACCTAAAATTACACCCGAAGGTAGCGATGGAATACGCGTACGTTCCGGGTAGGAAATGGTACAACGGTTTTTTCTCTATAGGATCGACGTTGTCCGCTATCACTCTCCCGTAAGCACGCGTATAAAGCCTGTCGCCGGTGTTCTCCCTCATCCCACAGAACCCGAACTCTCCCTTAGGGATATTGCACCTGTGCGCACACAGGCCGCAAATTACCCTGCCGCCGGTTGCCGGCTCCCACAGCATCGCTTCATGACACATATAAGGTCAGCCTACCTCTCATCACTTTCTTCAGGCAACGCTTCCACTTCGTTTTGAAATTCATTATCAAGTTTCAGGGTCGAATCCAGACCCTTTTTAAAGCGTTTCGCGTGGCCTTCTCCTACCTCGTAGGCCTTCGTCGCGTTATCAAGAGACTTTCCTATAGTCTCGAATTTTTTATAGAAAAGACCAAAATCCTTTTCGACCTTAGAAAGGGACTCCTGCAGTTTCTTGGCATCCTTAACTATCTCTATGTTACGGATTCCCAGCATGACCACCTGCAAAAACGCGTAAAAGGTATTCGGGCTGACTGGGATCACCTTCCGATCGGTCGCGTACTCATATATCTTGCATGGGTCTCCGAGATAATTCTTTTCGGCTATAGTCTCGTAATATATGGACTCCGACGGAATAAAAAGAAGCGCGAACTCGGTCGTTCCTTTTTCGGGCTTTACATACTTTTCCTTTATGGAGTTTATCTGGATCTTGAGAGCTTTCTCATAGTTCGACCAGTGTATCTTTTTTTCCGCCGTATCACTCGCCGCTATGTATTTCTGGTAATCATCCTTCGGAAACTTCGAATCTATTGGAACTACCACGTTCCTGTATTTAACGACGGCGTCCACCTTCTCCACGCCGTCTATGGTATACTGCCTCTCCCACATAGCCTTATTAGGCAGGACCCTATCCAACATCTCCTCAAGAATTGTCTCCCCGTAATCCCCCCTGAGCTTAGGCGCCTGCAGGAGATATTCAAGCGACTGTCCGAGTTTTTCCGCCTTTTCCTGCTGAGCCACCAGATTCGTGACCGTCTTGTTCATGCTGCTTATATGCTCAAGAGTCTTCTGCGCGTTCGACGCGAGTAGATCCTTGGATCCGGCAACTTCTTTCCGGGCATTATCCATCGTCTCCCGTATGTCTTTGGAAAAACTGATGAATTTTTCATTAAGGACAGATTCTATTCTTTCTTTCCCGTCGTCTTTCCCCCGCATACTCAAGATGCTCCAGGCAAGAAATGCTACAGCCCCCGCGACGACCAGCAATAAAATGATAATAATGGCTTCCATGATCTTCGTTCCTTTTACTTTTTATATGACTATCCGTGCAGCGGCTTCCCAAAAACAGCCCTGCATGCTTCAGCGGCAGATTCCGAAAAAGTGGGATGCGCATGAACCGTATCCGCTATATCATCGACCGTGAGACCCTTCCTTTTCGCGACGACGAATTCGTGTATAAGGTCCGTCGCGTTATGTCCTACAATATGCGCTCCAAGGATCTTATGGCTGTCTGACTCCGCCAGGACCTTGATGAACCCGTCCGTCTCGGAAGTTACAACGGCTTTTCCGTTGGCCTTAAAGAACTCTTTTCCCGCGGAATAGTTCAGCCCCTTATCTTTTACCTGTTCCTCGGTCATACCGACACTCGCCACCTGCACACGCGTGTAAACGGCGTTGGGTATGGCCCCCGGATCGATCCGGTCGACTTTGCTTCCGGAAACCGCCCCGGCAGCTATTTCGCCCTCCGCCGAAGCCACATGCGCCAGCATCGGGGACGAGACTACGTCTCCCGCCGCGTATATATTCTTCACATTGGTCATCATCTTTTCATCCACAGGAACAAACCCTTTTTCATCAACCGACACTCCGGCAAGATCAAGACCAAGTTCCCGCGTCGACGGAACGCGCCCCACTGAGACGATAACAATATCGTATTTCTCTTTTACATCCTTGTCTCCGCTTTTTATCGTGACAACAGCGCCGTCAGAAGATACCTTCGCCCCGGTAACCCGGCTCGAAGTCAATAAGCTGATCCCCTGCTGCTTAAAGATCGTCGCCAGGCGTCTGGAAACATCTCGGTCTTCAGTCGGAAGTATCGCGTCTTCGACCTCCGCGATCGTCACCTCGGATCCCAGTATATTAAAAAAAGAGGCGAACTCCGTACCGATAGCACCTCCTCCTATTATCAGGATCTTTCCGGGAACAGATTCAAGACGTATGGCCTGAGAACTGGAAATGATCGTCTTCCCGTCAAACGGCACTTCCTTAAGAGCCTTCGGCTCGGATCCGGCAGCGATCAGGTACTTATCCGCCGTCATGGTATAAGTCTTCCCGTCGGCATCAGTTACCTGGATATCCTTCTCGCTTGTAAATCTGACTTCTCCGTTGATGAGATCGACCTTGTTCTTCTTGAAGATAAAAGACAACCCCTGTAAAAGCTGCGCGGAAGCTGTCCTGCTCCTTTTTACGAAATCCGACATTCGCACGCCGCTACTCTTTAATTCCAGCCCGCAAAGATCCGCGTGCTTTCCCGCAAGATATAAGATCTCCGCGCTGTTATACAGGGATTTCGCGGGGATACATCCTTCGTTAAGACATACGCCCCCGAACATCTCCAGATCCTTTTCTATAACCGCGACTTTCAGCCCGCCCTGAGCGACCTTTACCGCGGAAACGTGCCCCGCCGGACCGCTGCCTATGACTATGTAATCGTATTTTTTAGACATCTTTAAGTTCCTTATTTTTGCTCTACGCCCTTGAGTTGTATCTCTTTATCTCCCGAGAGGTCGGCCTTCATAAAATCCTCATTATCCGGAAGTACCATATAAAACCCTGAAATAAGGTCTAGCTCCGCCGTAGCCGTGTCTATACGGCATTCCAGCAAGTGCCCGCCCGCGGACCTGTCTTCCGTTATAAAGTGCAGATGATATCCCGGAACGTTTACTCCCTTAACGTACGGAGGGCATCTGAACCCCAGAAGAGTGCCTTTAACATTCTCAAACTCGAATATCGACTGCCCCTTGGCGACTTCCACAAGAAGAGGATAAGGTTTTTCCTGCGCGGGAACGCTTCTCGTCTTTATGTACCCGAAAGTACCCTCAATCTTAACGGCATAGAACATGTTCTCCGAAGGGATCAATGTATCCAGCCATTCTTTCAGCTGCTCAATATTGGCCAGCGAGCTTACCTCAGCTACGGTATCAGGTGAAAAAAAAGTGACCGCGGCAAAAGGAGTCGTTTCTTCGTCTCCCACATCGTACACTTTTCCGTCCACTCTTACTTTATAGAATTTCCCGTCCAGGAATATCATCTCACCGTCCAGGCGGTCAAACGTTCCTATGCCCAGATCTCCGCGTGTTTTCAACTCTTTGAAAGTTACATCCCCGTCGTAAACGCCTTCCAGAAGAGCGTCTATCGTTGATACCTGGAATAAGGTATCCTCCCTGCCGGGTTCCTGTGAATCCGCCGTTAGCGGTATAGCCAGGAGCACCAGAATAATATAATATCTTATCAGTTTCACTTTTTTTCCTTCCTTCGTCGGGCTTTTACCCGTCTCTCACTCGCCGCCTTCCTGCGTGCCATAACAAAAAGCACGTCTGAGAGGCAGTTAAGATATGACATCACCCTGCCGTTCTTCATATCACCTTCACAAAAAAGCACCACAACGGATCTTTCCGCCCTGCGCGCGACAGATCTCGCGACATCCAGCAGGGCTGAGATCTCGCCTTCTCCGGAAAGATGGAAAGAACTTTTCATGACCGCTTTTCTCTCCAGGTCAATCAGGGTCTTTTCTATCCAGTCCGTCTCGTCTTTGCCGAGCAGATGTCCCAGTTTTTTTCTTTTGTCGGCTCCGACGGATATCTCTGACGCTATGGTTGAAACGGCGTGCTGCATCTTTTCAAGCACGTTTTTTTCTTTATTTGATTTGATCTTGCTTTTCACAAGCCCCAGATAGGAACTAAGTTCATCAAGATCCCCTATGGCGTGAATAACAGCGGAGCTCTTGCTGACCTTTTTGTGAAACGAAACCTCGGTGAAACCTTTATCTCCATTACCCGTACGGGATGACATGGACCGCCTCCTATAATTAATAATATTATAAAGTTATTTTACAGTAAAAGGGAGGATTTGGAAATACTTTTAAACAGACCTGACTTCCTTCACGCAGCTTTGCAGAACATCTCCAGTTCTTGAGAGGATATCCTTGAGCTCCTCCGGAGTCACAGAAAGCGGGAGAAAAAGGTATATTATGTCTCCCAGGGGCCTCAAAAGGAGATTATGCTTGAGTGCCTGCCTATAGATGGAGAGCCCCACCCTGTCTTTAGGATCCAGTGGCTCGCCGGTCGCAGGGTCTTTGACAAGTTCTATCGCCCCGACGGCGCCGATCGTCCTGGTATCTCCTACCATCGGATGATCCGCGATACCCTCAAGGAAAGAGTTAAGCGCCGTGCTTATATTCTTCACGTTCCCAAGCGTGTTCTCAGCCTCAAACAGGTCGATGCTCGCGCACGCGGCCGCGCAAGACACGGGATTGGCCGTATACGTATGCCCGTGAAAGAAAGTCTTGTTTTTCTCATGGTCATCGTAAAAAGCTTCATAGACTTCACTGGTCGTCATCGTGACACCCAGGGGCAGATACCCTGAAGTGATACCTTTTGATATGCACATGAAGTCAGGAGTGACTCCGGCATGTTCACACGCGAACATCTTTCCCGTTCTCCCGAAACCCGCGGCTACTTCATCCAGTATAAGATGCACATTATACTTTTCAGCCAGCCGCGCGGCACCGGCCAGGTAGTCCGCGGGATAAATTATCATCCCGCCCGCCCCCATAAGGATGGGCTCCAGTATAAGTGCCGCGACCTCTCTAGAGTGAACTCTCAAAATTTCTTCCAGGGAACCAAGGCATTCTACGGCGCAGTTACCCTTTTCCTTCCCGTACGGACACCTGTAACAATACGGCGTAGCAGCCTTGAAAGTATCAAAAAAAAGCGGCGCGAATTTTTTATTGTACAGGTCCACTCCGCTGACGCTCATAGTGCCAACGGTATCCCCGTGATACGCCCTGTCCAGAGAAACAAACTTTGTCTTTCCTTTTAGTCCGGAATTTAACCAGAACTGGAACGACATCTTCATGGCAACTTCAACCGCCGTGGAACCGTTATCGGAATAGAAAACCCTGTCGAGCCCTTCCGGCGTGATCTTCACAAGCCTCTCAGCAAGGTCTACAGCTGGCTCATGCGTGAACCCCGCGAAAAGAACGTGTTCCACCGCGCCCAGCTGGTCCTTTATGGCTTTTACTATAGCGGGGTGACAGTGCCCGTGAACGTTGCACCACCAACTGGATATGGTATCATAGTAAAAGTTCCCGTCATAGTCAAAAAGCTTTACCCCCTCCGCTTTTTTTATCGGGATCGGGGGCATCTCTTCCATATCCTTCATCTGCGTGTAAGGATGCCAGTTGTACTTCAAGTCTCGCTTTATCAGATCATTCCGCATATTTGTATTCAGTATTTTGTATTTAGTTCGTTTGCTCGCTACTGGTACCGGGTATCGAGTACCGAGTATCGGGTTTTCCCGGTACCCAGGACCCGGGACTCGGTACTATTCCCAATTCCCTATTCTCTATTTAATTTATCGAAAATCCTATTCCCTATCGGCACGAATAAGCGGCGCAACAAATCGTCGTCTTTTGAGCACGGAAGTTCGCCAAGAACATCTTCGCCTCCGAGTTCATCCACGATCAGGACATTATCCTCGAGCACCTCGGGATCGCCATCCTCGGATGATCGGTTGAACACTATTCCCAATATGGGAAGTTTCCTGTTTTTTATCGCTTCTATTGTCAGCAATGTATGGTTTATCGTACCCAGCCTGTTCTCCGCGACGATCA
>JAVCCB010000017.1 GCA_030765685.1 Candidatus Tantalella remota
CAAACAGGGGCCTTTTCCATATAATGAACGTTCTGATAGCTCCTTTGGCGGGGTAGCTCAGCTGGTTAGAGCGCACGGCTCATACCCGTGTTGTCGACGGTTCGAGTCCGTCCCCCGCTACCAAATATACAATCAGAGAAGAGACCCTGGTTTTTCATTTTAGGCCGTTTGATCTCTCGCCGCCTAAGGAACAAAGAGTATTGCATTAACTTGCAAACATGTTATTATGATTACGCGTTTAAGAACTTCTGGTTCTATCAACGAACATACAGCACTGGGGAGGTTTTGTTATGGATGATTTTCGTTCGCCTGATGATCTTTTTAAGGAAGAGGTCAGGAAGGTAAAAAAAATTGGGAAGGAGTACGGGGGGTATCTGCCGCTTGTCGTGGTGGGTCTAGCTCTTATACTTGTTCTTCAGGGGTCGCTATACTCGGTTGCGACCGATGAGGTGGGTATAATACAGAGGTTCGGAGAATATGTAAGGACAACGGATCCAGGACTGCACCTTAAGATACCTTTCGGTATAGAGAAGATGACTCCGGTGAAGGTAAAAAAAATATTTAAAGAAGAGTTTGGTTTCAGAACAGCCCAGGCCGGTGTAATGTCAGTTTATGCCGCTAAGAATTTCCCCGAAGAGTCGCTTATGTTGACGGGAGACTTGAATATCCTCGATGTCCGCTGGATAGTCCAGTACAGAGTAAGCAATCCTCTAGCGCTGCTTTTTAAAACACGTAAACCGGTGGATAATGTGAGGGACATGTCCGAGGTGGTTATGCGCCGTCTGGTTGGTGATTATACCGTCGACGAGGTGTTGACAACTAAAAGAGAAGAGATAGATACTATGGCGCAGCGTGACTTACAGGTTTTGATGGATAAGTTCCAGACAGGCGTTACGATCATCACGGTTAAACTTTTAGATGTTAATCCGCCTGACCCTGTAAAACCGGCCTTCAACGAAGTTAATGAGGCGCGGCAGCAAAGGGAACAGATGATAAACCAGGCCTGGGAAGCTTATAATAAAGCCATCCCTAAGGCTGAAGGTGAAGCGAAGAGGACAATACATCAGGCGGAAGGGTACAAGGTTGACAGGGTAAATAGCGCCCAGGGGGAGGCTTCCAAATTCATAAAAACTTGGGATGAATATGTGAAAGCCCCCGACGTAACAAAGCGAAGGTTATATCTCGAGACTATGTCGAATGTGCTTCCTAAGGCAAAGGCAAAATACATTGTGGACAATGAGCAAAAATCCATACTTCCGTTTTTGAGGCTTGGAGAAGAGGGGAGTGATGCGAAATGAAAAAAATAATTAATGTTGTAGCTGCAGTGGTTATAGTAACGGCCTTGTTTTTTGTTAGCGGGGCGGCTTATATAGTTACCGAAACCCAGCAGGTTGTAATAACGCAGTTTGGTATGCCCATAGGAGAGGCCGTGGACAGCGCCGGGTTGCATTTTAAGATACCCTTTATACAGAACGCCAATTATTTCGAAAAGAGGCTTCTTGAATGGGACGGTGATCCGAACCAGATACCTACACGGGACAAGAAATATATCTGGGTAGATACGACAGCTCGGTGGAAAATAGTGGATCCGCTTAAATTTTTTCAGTCTGTGGGGAACGAATGGGGCGCTCACGCCAGGCTGGACGACATAATAAATTCCGCGACAAGAGATGTTATAACTGGTGACGTGCTTGTTGAGGTTATTCGTGATAGCAATAGGATACTTGAAACGGAGGTTAATCAGGACATAGGAGTAATGACCATTTCCGAGGAAGCGCTTGAGCGTATTTACTCAGGCAGAAAACAGCTCGAGGCGGATATACTGGCCCGTTCCGCGGTAATAGCACCCCAGTATGGTATAGAGATAGTGGATGTTAGGGTAAAACGGCTTAACTACGTTGACGAGGTTCGTAAAAGGGTGTATGACAGAATGATATCTGAAAGAAAAAGAGCCGCCGAAATGTACCGTTCAGAGGGGCGCGGCCGAAGCGCGGACATCAAGGGTCAGATGGAAAGGGAGCTTAAGTCCATTACCTCGGGAGCCTACAAGACATCCCAGGAAATACTTGGGGAGGCAGATGCCCAAGCAACCTCAATCTACGCCGACGCTTATAACAGAGATCCGGATTTCTACTCGTTTTTAAAGACTCTTGATACTTACGGAGTGACCATAGATCCGACCACTACTGTTATACTTACGACTGACGCGGATTATTACAAATATCTCAAAAGCAGTAAGTAACTGGTTTGTTCCCGGTAAAGGCTGGTGAAAATGGTATCTAAAAAAAGAGATAAAAATTCGTTGAAGGTGGAAGAAGCTTATGCGAAACTTAAAAAAGCGTATATTGAGCTTAAAGATTCGCATGCTGAAATGGTATTCAAGCTTGCCCTGATCTCGGAGATGAGGGATAGGTCTACCGGTGTTCATCTTGTTAGGATAGCCGACTATAGTGCTCTTATAGCCGAGGGGCTAGGTCTTGATCAGAATGAGGTGGAGATGATCCGTATGGCGAGCCCTATGCACGATATCGGCAAAGTTATGCTGCCGGATTCTATTCTAAAGAAAGACGGCGCGCTTACTAAGAAAGAGATGGGGGAAGTAAAAAAACATCCCTCGGTGGGGTCTCATATTTTTGCTCATGCCAAGACGCCTATGCTGAAAGCTTGTAACGTGATCGCGCTTACGCATCATGAAAAATATGACGGAACAGGATATCCTAAGGGGCTTAAAGGGGAAGGTATCCCTCTTTACGGACGCATAGCGGCGCTTG
>JAVCCB010000012.1 GCA_030765685.1 Candidatus Tantalella remota
CTTTTGCTGATCTTGCTTCTGCCGGTCCTCCTCCTGGCGCTGTTTGTCTCTTTGCTGCTGACGATCCTCTTGTGACTTAGCGTCCTGGGGCTTGGACTGGTCCTGCCGGTCTTTCTTATCTTCTTCGCGACGCTTTTGCTGTTTCTCTTGCTGCTCCTGTTGACGCTGGTCTTCTTTTTGTCTGTCTTCGTTACGGCGCTGATCTTGCTTCTGCCTGTCCTGTTGCTGACGTTGGTCCCGTTTTTGACGATCCTGCTGCTGGCGCTGATCTTCTTTTCTTCTATCGTCTTCTCTTTGCTGCTTTTCTTTTTCGGAGCGTTCTTTTTCTTTCTGTTTTTCCTGTTCGTTTTTTGCCTGTTCCTGCCGCTGTTTTGAATCCTCTTCTTTTCGCTGATCTTCAGTCTGCCTGTCTTCCTGTTTTCTCTGGTCTTCGTTGCGTCGATCTTCGTTGCGACGCTGGTCTTTTTTCTCCTGATCTTCGTTGCGTCTTTTGTTCTGCTGCTGCCTGTCCTCTTTATCGCGCTTCTCTTGTTTTCGGCGATCCTCTTCCTGCCTCTGTTCATCCCTCTTATTTTGTCGGTCCTGCTGAGACTTCTCCTCCTGAGGCTTCGATTTGTCCTCTCGATCACGCTTGTCTTCTTCCTCGCGCTCTTTCTGTTTTTTCTCATCTTCATCCCGGCGTTGGTCCTGTTTCTGCCTGTCCTGCTCTTGCCGGTCCTGCCGTTGCTGCCTGTCTTGCTGACCACGCTGCTCTTTCTGCTGCTGTTCCTGATCCTTACGCTGCTCGTCCTTCTTTTTATCCTGCTCTCTCCTATCCTGCTTCTTTTTCTTATTTTTTTCTTTTCCTTTATCTTTTTTCCTGTCCTGTAGAGGCTGTTCTTTCTTCCTCTTTTTACCCCGCTCATTCAACGCCTTCAGTCTTTGCTCGGCGACTTCATGGTTAAGCTTTATCCGCCTGTCACGCTGGTCCACATCCATGGCACGCTTATAATACTCCAGCGCTTTCTCACATAAAAAGATAGACCTTTTATTGTCCGCCCCCTCTTCCTCCTCGCTCATCCTGTAATAACTGTTTCCCGCGTACAATAAGGCATCGCTTTCAAGCCTGACGTTTTCCGTAGCGGCGGCGCGTACAAAAGATCTTACTGCATCTTTATATTCTCCATTGCGATAGTAGATAATACCCGTGTTATAGTTCACCACCCCTGAGTCAGGATCTTTTTTAAGAAGCTCTTTATACACCTCCAGGGCTTCATCCGACTTTCCCTGAGAATAAAGGCCATTCGCGAAATCTATAAGCCTGTCATCCCCCATAACGGCTCTGACCGGCAACAGGGTCATCATGACCACTGCCCCGGCTATTATCGCGGTTTTCCGGCCACTAAAAATCATTTCTTCTCCTCAGCACCATTTCCAGCATAAGACATAAAAGCACCAACGCTATCGGATACTGGAACCTTTCCTTGAATACCTTTACCTTCCTGTCCTGGGTCTTCCCTTTTTCAAGCGTGGAGAGACGTTTCTCATATATTTTATTCAACCCGAAATCTGTTGCCGTTGCCCTTACGTATATCCCCCCCGTATTTTCGGCCAGAGTTTTAAGAATATTTTCGTCAAGACTCGACTTGACGAGCTGTCCATTCTTATCTTTCAGGTATGTCTTATTCCCTTTTTCGTCAACAACCGGTATGGTCTCACCCTTGGCGCTTCCTATACCCACGCATGAGATCATAACTTTCTCTTTCTTTGCCTCTTGTATCGCCTTTTTGATGTCACCTTCGGTATTCTCGCCGTCTGTTATTATGATCAGCACCCGATCAGCGGTATGGGCGCCCTTATAACTGCGTACTGCCTCCTCTATGGCGCTCGGAAGCGAGGTCCCGCCGCGAGGTATGGTGTCGGTATTCAGGTCATTAAGCGCGATGAGAAATCCGCTATAATCCACAGTGAGGGGGCATTGAAGAAATGCCTGGCCGGCAAAAGCTATAAGACCCACCCTATCCCCTTTGAGTTTCTTTACAAAATCCATCACCTCATTTTTTGAATAGGCCAGCCTGTCCGGACGCATATCGCGCACCAGCATACTCTTTGATGTATCTATGGCGATAACTACATCTACCCCCTGACTCTGCTCTTCTTTCCAGTAAAAACCCCATTGAGGACGGGCGAAGGCTATTATCATCAGCAGGACTGCCGCTATATTGAGAAAAACTCTCACTCTTTTAGGATCTTTGCCGTAAGTGGGCGCTATCCCCGGAAGAAGATCTTTCTCAGCGAACCTCTCCAGTGCTATTTTTTCCCTCCTTAAGGCCCAAATATAGAAAAAGAACAGGATCGGCACCAGAGGCGCAAGATACATCAATATTCTTATATCCGCGAATTTCATATCAGGGTATCCGCCTTAATAAAGTGTTTCTTAAAACAATATCACCCATCAGGAAAAAGAACGCCGTGATAAGAAAATACTGAAATACATCCACATATTCCTCAAAACTTTTCTCTTCAAGGCCGGCTTTCTCCAGCTTGTCTATCTCCTTATAACTTTCTTTGAGAGATTGCATATCTCTGGCTCTAAAATACTGGCCATCAGTAAGATCCGCTATTTTTTTCAATTCCTTTTCATCCACATCGATCTGGACGTTCTTGTATACCCTCCTGCCCGATCCGTCGCCCGCGAGATACAAACCGTGTCCTTTACTGGCCAAGCCTATCGTATAGATCTTTATACCGAGAGATCTAGCGGCTTTCGCGGCCACCTGTGGCGGCACTTTTCCGAAATTGTTTATCCCATCAGTTATCAGTATGATGATCTTACTTTTAGCTTCAGCATCTTTAAGTGAATTGAGACATGATAGTATGCCCGACCCTATGGCAGTTCCGTCTTTTATCATCCCGACCTTGACCCTCGACAGGCTCTGCTCCAGCCATTCGTGATCGAAAGTAAGCGGGCACACTACGAAGGCATGGGCGGCGAACGCTACTATGCCCACAAGATCATCCTGCCTCCCGCCTATGAAATCTGCCGCCACTTCCTTAGCGGCGTCTATACGTTTTATATTCCTGTCCCGGGAAGCGCCTTTTCTTTCGGCGAGATCCGCCAACTTAAGCTCCAGGTCATCAGCCACCATCGTGCTGGAAGTATCTATAGCCAGCATTATTGCTATACCTTCCTTCTTAACTTCCGCCTCCCGGTTCATCTGAGGTCTGGCCAAAGCCAGTATAACCAGTACCATACAGATAACCCGCATATAGCCAGACCTTTTGATAAGCCAGACTTTAAGCGACCCCCTGAAAGACCTAATAACCTCATCAGAGGGAAACAGAAATCCAGGGGAAGCTCCCCTCATCCTGACTATCAGAAAACCGGCCAAAAGTACCGGTATAAACAGTAATATCCATGGGTCACGAAAAATCATTCTTTTTCACCTTCTGGATCATCTTTCCGGGCGGTGGCCTTCACAAACTTAAGTTCTTCCGTGAAAGACACATCTATTTCTTCCACGGGACTCCCCCCGGCGTATTTAACATGTTCCCATAATTCTATACGCCCTACCAGAAACGTCCGCTGCGCGTCGTCAATACCGCTTATATTTTTGATCTCGCCGACAAGTTCGTCTGGCGTCATTACCACCTGTGGCATATCAAAACGCTTCTGCAGATATTCCATCATTATGTTATAGGCCTCTGAACAAAACTCTCCCACCCTGTCATCCGATGAAAATTTTTGATTCTTGAGTTTTTTAAATTTACCATCGGCGATCTTAGACGGTCTTGGTTCTTTCTTCCTGCTCGCGTAGACCAGAGCACTTACAAAAAAGATCACTACAAAAACTAACAGAACAACAGCTCCAGCCGCGTAAAGCATATATATTCCCGCGTCCTTGTAGGTGATCACATCTCTGGGACCGTCCTCATCATTTATCTGAAACCGTATAGGCGCGGCGATAGACCTCCCCCTGCTTGCGGCACCGGAGGAGAGCGCGTCACCATGAACACCGGCGGCCGACATCCCGCCCCCCATAGTTATACGTCTATTTGCCTGAAGATCTTCTTTAAGCAGTTTTTTGACGAGTACGGGCAGCGTCTTTGTCTTAATTTCTCTCCATGCCGCATCCGCGCTAGCTCTGTATTTTATGGTCTCCTGGGGGATCCTGTATTCCCCAGGAGAATACACCGTAAGGATACATTCTTTTACTATTGCTCTTTTCCGGAGGGACCTCTTCAGTGAGGTCTTCTGACCTCGAACGGTAAAGTCTCCTATTTTTTCACCGACATCGGGCATACTGATCTCCGCGCCACGAGGAGCGCGCACCACAATGGCATATTTGATACTGTCACCAATATGTATGGCCCGCGGCCTTGCTGAGACTTCCACAGTTACAGGCGTACGAATAACTCCGACTATGTAGATTATAGCCGCGATCATTGTCAGTATGCCCGCGAATAAAAGTATTAAGCGCTTATGTCTCATATCGTATTTCGTTCTGGTCAATAGTTTTGGGTTTAGCTGCCAGTATGGTCTCTGGTTATAGGTCGTAGGTCTGATACCTTAAAACCATTGACCAATAACTATACCAGTCGCCAAAACCAACCCCCTAAACTAGCCCCTGATCCCATCCCCCATCCCCTAGTCCCTGATATCCCAATATCCCGATACCCGGTACCTGTTTCCACCCCCTACCTATCCTTTTTCCTTTTTACTTTTTCCCTTTTCCTTTCACTCTGTTTCCAGTTTACAGTCCCCCCCCCTACCTCCCCTTCCTCATCTTCCTTTTAGTGAAGAAAGAGATAAGGGCTCCTTCATACGGTTCAGCGGTATTGATAACCACCCTGTCTATATTTACGGAATAGAAAAATTTTTTACGCTTTTCTTCCTTCTCTAAAGCATTCTTTTCATATCCTTCCCGAACAGATGCATTGGATGTATCCAACATATAACTTTTCCCGGACTCCGAATCATCAAGCTTGATAACGCCTACATCGGGCATGACGGTATCTCTGGGATCCCGGACATGAACGGCTACGACGTCATGATGTTTGCTGGCTATAGAAAGAGGTTTCCTGAGACCTGTAGCGTAAAAATCAGATATAAGGAACGTTACTGTGCTTTTTTTAACAACACGCTCCATATACTCCAAACACATCGGTATATCCGTCCCCTTACCTTCGGGCTTACAATACAACGCCTCTCTTATAACTTTAAAGACATGGCTAGTGCCTTTCCTCGGGGGCAAAAAAACCTCGATCTTGTCGGTAAAAGCTATAAGGCCTACCTTATCGTTATTCTTGGTCGCTGACGCGGCAAGAACAGCGCATACTTCCGCCGCCAGATCCCTCTTGAGATTGTTCACTGTCCCGAAACAGTTCGACCTGGAAAGGTCCAAGAGGAACATTATGGTAAGTTCTCTTTCTTCGATATGTTTTTTGATGAAAGGCCTGCCCATACGAGCGGTAACGTTCCAGTCAATAGACCGTATCTCATCGCCCGGCAGATATTCTCTTACTTCCTCGAACTCGAGACCGCGGCCTTTGAATACACTCTTGTATTCACCGGCAAAGATATCCGTGGCCTTCTTAGCCGTCGTTATCTGTATCCGCCGTATTTTGTGAAGTATATCTTTTGGGATCATATTTCGCGTTCCCTGTGTTGCGTATTTAGTATTTGGTATTTAGTATGTAGTATATCGTTACTCGGTTACGTCTATGGAATCGGCTACGGTTTACGGTTGGGATTAGCCGCACCCCATAGACGACAGACGTTTCGATAGCCGTAACCCTCTAACGCAATCCGGTGTCCCTGATCTCCCAATATCCTGATAGCCTAGTCCCTGATTCCCTGATAACCCGATACCCGGTACTCTATACTCGGTACCTGACAACTGCGCTCAATTCACTATTCCCCATTCCCCATTCCCTATTCTCTACTTTGTGCCCACTCACGGAATCTGTATCTTCTCAAATATAGTCTTTATTATATCTTCCGTGGTTATTTCTTCTGCCTCAGCTTCATAACTCGGCATAATTCTATGCCTTAGAACGTCATATCCGATAGATTTTATGTCCTGCGGTGTCACATACCCCCGCCCCTGCAAAAACGCGTATGCCTTTGAAGCCAAGATGAGAGCGATGCTCGCGCGAGGTGAAGCGCCCAATTGTATAAGGTTCTCAAGTTCTTCAAGCTTATATTTTTTGGGATATCTGGTAGCAAATACTATACTGATGATATACTGTTTGATCTTGTCATCAAGATGCACTTCGTCTACCACTTCCCTGGCTCTCAGTATATCCTGCGGAGTGACTACCGCATCAAAGGTTAGGTTAGTTTTTGTATGCCCCATACGGGTAAGTATTTCTGTTTCCTCTTCGGGAGTGGGATATGTAATGTTGACCTTCAACATAAACCTGTCCACCTGCGCCTCAGGGAGCGGATATGTCCCTTCCTGGTCTATAGGGTTCTGCGTCGCCATAACAAGAAATGGTTCTTCCAGTTTGTGAGTCTCATTGCCAAGAGTAACCTGCCTTTCCTGCATAGCCTCCAGAAGAGCTGCCTGGACTTTACCGGGAGCTCTGTTAACCTCGTCGGCAAGCACTATATTGGCAAATATAGGGCCTTTTTTCGTCTCAAACGTGCCTTCTTTCTGGTTGTATATCAGCGTACCCAGTATATCCGCCGGTAAAAGATCGGGCGTGAACTGTATCCTCTGGAACTTGGCTTTTATAGCTCCTGAAAGAGTCATAATGGATAGGGTTTTTGCCAGCCCTGGAACACTTTCCACAAGAAGATGTCCGTTAGCCAGAAGACCTATCATAAGGCGATCGACGAGATACTCCTGTCCGACAATGACTTTCCCCATCGCCTCTTTTAGGTCCTTAACAAATTTGCTCTCTTTCTTCACCTTTTCATTGATCTTATCTCTGTCTGAAGAAGACATGGTTCCCCCTTTCGGTAATATATAGATATGTATAAGAGAATAGTTATATTTTTGCTGCTATAAGATTAATAATACTTGTGAGTTGGTGCAAAGTCAAATGGGTAGGCGCTGTTCATGGGCAGGAAATCGTCATTCCCGCGCAAGCGGGAATCCAATATAAGTCAAAATATTTCTAATTGATCCCCGCTAAGAGCATGCGGGGATGACGTTAAAAAAAAGTGCAAGAAAAGCGTCAAAAAATGTGTCTATATAGGTATAGGCTAAGATTAAGGTTGAGGTTAAGAAAAAAGAATAAAAAGTACGTCATTCCCGCGAAAGCGGGAACCTAATCAAAATGAAAGAATTCTACGTATACATACTTTCCAATAAAAAACACGGTGTATTGTACACCGGGGTCACATCAAACCTTAGAAAACGTATTTATTTACACAAGCACGGTTTATCACCGGGATTCACGAAGAAGTATAGACTTCGCAAACTGGTTTATTTTGAAAAATGCGATACTGCCCTATCTGCTATATATCGCGAAAAATGCATTAAAAAGTGGTACCGTCTGTGGAAAATAGAGTTGATCGAGGCTTTCAACCCGGAGTGGAAAGACTTGTTTTACATTATTATTTGATCCCCTCTTTCGCGGGGATGACACATTTTAATATTATCCGCTTTCACTGCGCCTTCGGCTTGTGGGCCCTTACCGGCTCGCCTCGTTTGCGCGCACGGTGTCGCGGGGATGACGATTTTAAGCCTGCATTTATAACCTGGTTAGAAATGAGGGGGTTGGCTTGATAAAACATCAAGGCAGGTCTGCAAAAATAACCAGGTTAGATGTGACCAGGTTAACATCTTGTAATTTTTATGGGGATTGTTTCCCTACATTGACTTATATCTTATTACGGGGAACCTTCTGTGCTCACTTTATCAGCTCACTCGGTTTCGCTCACTTTGTGAGCCCGCAATGACGGAATTGATCACTAAATACTGAATACTACATACTAAATACTAACTACGCGTATGTCCAGAATTCGCGGGTGATGAGCCACTGTCTCTCGAGCGTTCGTATCAGCTTTACGGCTTTTTTCGCGTCGAGGAAGTAGCTTATCCTGTGGACGATCGACGAAGCGTCTGTATCGGACGATGCCGGAGCTCCGAGCCGTTCGATGAACGAATCGAGTTCGGCAGCTGCGAGATCGGTGTTATTCTCAAGCATCTCTCGCAGTACGGCTTCGACAGACGGTGTAGCGTCCTCACCCGTATCAAGAAGTCGCGCGAGTATCGCTATTGTCAGCATCCTTGACTGGTACGCTATTCGCTGAGCCGGGTTGGCATATTGTTCCGGCATACGGACATTTATAAGCCGCACACCCTTGAAACTTTCAGCCTTACCCTCTTCAGCTACCATCGACCAGATAAAACGGTTGGTATTGTCATCGGATATTATGATACGTTCGGCATTGTCGTCGTTCCTCGCGAGAAGAGTGGCGAGATTGTTCTCGTCGAACCTGCGGATATTTATGTTGTCACGTTTTCGGTTAATATTCCTTATAGCTCTTTCTAAAGATCCGTCTACCGTAAGCGTCGCCGGGACGAGAACTTCGATACCGCGTTCCCTGGCGAGCTTTACGGATTCCCATACATTGCGCATAGTCGTCTCGTCAATACTCCCCGTCACACCGGCTGGTAAAGCAAAAAGTGCCTTGAGGTCCTCATCGGTCAGATCGACTACCGCGTCCTCAACGTCTCCGGACTCAACAGGTTCCGAGACAGCAGCTTCGGATCCCTTCTGTTCATCTAAAAGATATTTTTCTATATCGCCTTGCATAACAACCGGTGGTATAGGTACAAGATCGGCCAACGAAGGGAGGTCGCCGCTTTTCAATAAACCGGCGATCTTTTTTATCTCTTTCATTCCGCGTTTGGAGAATTTATATTTCGACTGCTCTTCATTTTTCACCTCGAGAAGGCCGAACTCGACCAGCCGTTCGAGATGCTTCTCAAGTTCCGCGTCAACATCAACATCCGTCCCTACGGAAGTTCCGGCCGCCTCGGCATACTTATCATACCATTTCCGGAGATCCACGGGTTTAAACCCCTTAACCTTCAGAATACCACCCGCAGGGGCAGCGTATCTTGCCGCGATTACACGAAAAACTCCCAGAGTTTTGCGAAAACTGTACGCGGCATCTGAATTCTCTATACCTGCCTCACTGGCGGCAAAAAACTCGATCAACAATTCTTTAAGCGACAGAAATTTTATTTTATCCAGCGGACTCTCGTCATACCTCATCTGATACACCGCCCTCTTGACCGCTTCAAGGCCCTTATATTTTTGCGTATACTCAAGAAGAAGCGATATAACTTCTATGGCCTTTTCCCTATCCCAGTTTTCACCCAAGTCAGTACGAGTACTCATCGTATAATCCAGAAGTCCCATAGCTTCCGACAAAGCGTATGCCGCCCCCTCGTCCCTTTCCGCTTCGCTAGCTTCCCCGTACGGATCAGGCCTTTTATCCTTTATCATATCTTTACCAATCTCTTTATATGGCGCCTCTACCAGACAGGCAATAGCTCTCCCTCCCTCTACGCTCATTATACATCTAAGCGAAACAGCTACCAGGCTTCTTCTCCACAAACTGTTCTCGACATCGCCGTCGCCTATAAGCGCCCTAACAATATTCCGAGCCTCGGGGGATACTTTTAAAAATGATCTTTCCGGCATCTGTTTCACTTTTTTTATGCCCTTCGCCGTAAGTTTCCATCTGTCGGCTATACCGGTTGAATCCTTCTCTATATATCCCTGCCCAACAAGTCCATTCAAATCCCTTCTTGACTGCGAATCGGGACTTTTTTCGGGAAGTCTTTCAAACCCTAAAAACCTGCGATACTCTGAATATAATCCGTGATATTCTTCCAGGGAAAAAAGACGATCCTTCCACTCATTATCATCTTCAGAAGAATGACCTTTACCCCATTCTTCATAGTTAAGCGCGATCACCGCAAGCGCGTCTTCGGGGCTTCTGCCGGGCTTGAAACGCCTGTCTCGTTTTTTAGTTTTTTGAAGAGTGGTAGAGTTTTTCATTTCTTCGTCTATCGCTTCAATTACTTTTTCCTGACTGTCATCCGGCCTGTGAAGCATCCGGCTAATGGCATACATAAGATTACGCGTCTCGATCGCGGCGGGATCGTTACTTGATACGCCCGGAGGGCTTAAGATTATGTCCCTTTTAATACCTAATGATGACAGTTTAACAGATAAGATATGCCCGTCAAGAGCAAATGAAATGACGTTCAGTACAAGAAGTACCGAAAGAGTAAGAATTAGTATCTTCCTCATTATTGTTCCCTTCCACCGTATTGTCAGGAAAGTATACGTACCTCAATTGTACCTATATAATTCCCTAACTGCTTTCCCCCTGTATTTCATTCTATACCTGCATATAAATTAAGTCAATAAATCTTTAGATATCTTTTGGATTCTTAACATTTCTGGGAAATTGCTATATAGAGGTTAAGTTATTATAAGGTGAGGATTTGGTAGTTGAGAGCCACAAGTACCCTTATATGGGCGTATGTGGGGTCTGAGGGTCGGTTATAGAGGATTCTGCGGGTGGTTTTAAGCCTTGAATAACGCCGCCTTAACCTGCAGGAAGATGCTGCAAAACGTCATTCCCGCGCAAGCGGGAATCTAAACGTCATCCCGGAATTCGCCAACCTGTCCGCCATAGCCTTAGCGAAAGCAGAAGGCGAATATCCGGGATCACATAAAAATGGCCTTTTATTGGATCCCCGCTAAGAACATGCGGGGATGACGCTACCCGCCTTCGCTAACTCATTTTATGGCATTCAGCTTCGGCGGGTTTATTTCGCACTTATGATTTACTCGCACTTACGTGTTCATAAATCATGTGCTCAATAAAAAATAGTGCAAGAAAATGGTCCAGAAAACAAGGAGCGAAGCGACGCAGGATCCCGGCCGTATGCTCCATGTGACGCGGGCCGGAAATCTGTCTATAGTAGTAGGGGCACTTGGCGCAATTTTAAGTAAAAAGGAAAAAGTAACAAGGAAAAGATATCGGTAGGTTCTTTATTGAAAGGAGACGATTATGGCATATTCAGATCTAGAGGAAAGAACTTTTGACTTTGCTGTTAAAACTATACATTTTTTGAGAATACTTCCTTACTCAAGAGAAATAGATATAATTAAACAACAGCTCGCTAAATCAGCCACCTCTGTTGGGGCAAATTATGAAGAATCTCAGGGCGCTTTCAGCAAGGAAGATTTCAGGTACAAAATAGGTATTTGCTTTCGAGAAGCTAAAGAATCTAATTACTGGTTTCGTATTATAGATGCTATCGGCGTTATGCAAGGAGACCAGTTGGATTATCTTATTCAGGAGTCTTGTGAACTGAAAAAGATTTTTGGAAGCATCTACAAAAAGACTCATCGGAGAACACATAAACAGAAAGGGCCGGCATTGTAGTGTCAGCCCTTTCATTCCTATCCTTTTTCCCTTTTCCTTTTTACTTTTTCCCTCTAACATCCCAAAGAGCGATCTCTATACGGCCCATATTAGAACGCCGTGTCTGCTTCGAGGTCGCCGAAGAGATAATCGTCTATCGCCTTGTCGGTCTCTTCACTCGACGCGCTTTCGAGTCTGATAACGGCGCGTGAACCGGCACCTCCCTGTTTCACGGCTTCCTTCTTAGCTTCGGAAACCATATCGCGTATCTTCTCTACAGCCTCATCTGTAAATTCCGCCGTTAACCCAGAGTCGCTGGTTATCGCCAATACGAGCGCCGTACCAAAAGAGTCCGCGACCACAAGTTTATCTGTCGCCCTGGCTATCGTATGCTGAACTGTAATATCATCTTTAGAGTCCGCTATACCCGTCATGCGGACTTCTCCGCCGGCTTCTTCGGTCTCTACCGAAACAAAATCGTTACGCATGTTCGGATCCACATCGCTGAGAGAACGGTACTCAAGTGTCGCGTCACGTGAAGTCGATGAAGACTTGAGACTGTCTATGCGACCCTTAGCGGACTCATCTCCCACTACCACAACGCGGAACTGGTCCCTGCCAAGCGTCGTATTGATCTGATCAAACGTCCTGACAGCGGCCCGGAAATCCTTGCTCTCGGAAGACCTGGCACTGACAACATACACGTGGGTGTTCTTATCAAGCATCACGCCCTGCCTAAGAAGATTTATTATAGCTCCCGCGACCTGAGTCAGGGCGAGCAAGTCTTTCCTGTCCTTCACAATGCCTGCTTCAGAAATTATTGTCCTCACAGCCTTACCCGCCTTGGCCGCCGCGGGGATCTTCTCCCTGACTTTTCCGATCTGAGTCTTCTTCTCATCGGCTGCTTCCGGTGCCGCCTTTGTTTCCGGAGTCATATCTGCTTCGGCGACGGCTTTCCGCGTAACTTCCTGCTGAGTCGTATCCGCCGGAGCCGCTTCCGGTTTCTTGACGTCTTTCCCAGTCGCCAGCATACCCCTCATACCCATAGCCGCCATGTCGACGCCGGTGGCGTCAACCACCCCGGCACCTACGGGGACCTGCATATCCCTCACCAGACGGGCCTTCATCATCTGCTGGTCCTTCTGAATGGCCATACGGTCGCTTATCGAAGGCTGATAACCGAGCTGTTCTCTACTTACAAGCTCTATAGCTTTCATGTCACGGTTCACCTTTTCACTAACCTTGCCCATTAGAACATCTCTTCTGGCTCTCCGGCCGGTATCTATCGACCCGAGAACGTCCCTTATGGAGTCGCTGATGAGTTTCGCGGTATCGTCATTACTTTCGAAACCTGCCATATTGTATCTCGCCCATTCGGCAAGAACGCTCGAGAGTGCTTCTGCCAGCGGGGTTATGTCGCCCGTGCGCCTGACAATACCGCTCAGCTTCTCAAGCTCTTCTTTCCTCTCGGCAGTAAGAGCAAGCTGACGGTCCACGAAATCCTGACGAGCACGGTCACTATCGAATTTTATCTGCATATCTCCACGGTCGGTGGCTTTCAATTCGCTGCCTTCGACGGTAAATACCGGTTTGTCTATGCCGAAATCTTCACTGAGTGAGCGTTTGTCGACCCTGCCGAGAGACGCTATCATATCATCCACATGGGCGCCCTTTACACTCACATTTATGCCCGGTTCCATCAGACCCTCTATCTGTACGCGCTGTTCGGGCGTAAGATTCTCAAGATGAGATACGAGTTTCGACCTGTTTATAGTGACCGTAGTACCTGTAATATCCACAACGCTGTTTATCCAGCCTCTTGCCCATGCGAAGGTGTCCGCAAGACGTTCCACAGCTACTGACGAAGCTCCCTCTCTCTCCGGCGCCGTTACCCTGGCTTTCACGTCAGCTATGGCACCCCTGAGAACATTTACTTCCGGCACATCCGCAAGCGCCGGGTTCACATCGACCGCACTCTGCATAAAGTTCGCGGCATTGGCCAGCTGGGTATTCGCGGCAGCAAAATTATTACGAGCGGCAGCTTCAGCGGCATTATTCAGTGCTTTTGTTATTTCCGGCGCCGCGGTCATCCCGGCAAGCGGCATACCCGGTTCCATCGCTTTTGCCATGGACTGAGTAAGTGCCTGGACTGACGACGCTATTGCCGGATCCGCCTTGATACTTTCCATCCTGCTCATCACAGCGGCATGGGTACCGGCTATACCATTCATGAGGGACCTTACCTCTGGTGTCCTCGCGAGGGCCGGAGCCTGCGCCACAGCCTGCATCATATCATCGGCGGCTCTTGAAAGGTCCCTGTCCGCGCGGGCAAGATCGCCTTTAGCAACCCTGGAACCGGCATTCATAACGAGGCTCTCGACCCTGGGAGCGAGATTCGCGAGCTGACTGCCCATATCCGAATTGAACGCTCTGAAAGCCGAAGCTTTAAGATCCTGCGACATGCCGAACACAGGCGCGGAAGCATGAGTCTCCGTTTTCGCGTTCACCGCGGCTATAGCGCCGGCAACCACATTAGCAAGGGCGCGGATCTCCGGCTGTTTCGCGAGGGCCGGGTTCGCGGTAACCGCCTGATGAGCGGCGGCAAGATACTGTCCCGCAGAGACCATATCTCCGCGTTTAAGGGCTTCGCCGGCGGACGCTATGACAGCCGCGGCTGCGGGTGTCTCCGCGACAAGCTGGCGTCCAGCATCCGTGCGGAAAGTCTGCGCTGCGCGCGATGCAAGACTGCTCGCCACATCGACCGGTTTTGCCGAACGCGCGTCATCATAAGAAGCGTGCAATGCTCCCCGAGTATCCGCTATGGTATTCATTATGAAAGCCCCGGCAGGCGTATCCGCGTGAACCGACGCGGTATCATGCGCTTTAGTAAGCTGCGCCTGGGCTCCCCTTATATCTCCGGCGGCAAAAGCCGCGCCGGCCTGCCTTAAAGCATTATCAATAGCAGTAAATGCCTGCGGAGTCTTTGTCGTTGTCGCCAGCGCCATGCCCGAATCTGTCTGAAGAACATGCCCCATGGCTGAATTAAGGTTTCCGGTAACAATGGACGAAGTCATAGCCCTGACATCGACCATTTTTGCCGAAACAGCGGCACGGGTATCCGCGACTACCGGAGCGAGATCCGCTATATGTCCCGAAAGCGTGTCATGCCTGGCGATCGCCTGCGTCAGGAGGCCGGCCGCGGTGGCGAGATGCATATCAGCCGTCGCGTAATCGCCGGCTTCGATAGCCGCCGCGGCAGATGTGACCGCCATATTAATCGGCGCGAAAGCGGCAGCCGCCTGCGGCGCTGCGGCCGCGACATTCTGCCCGGCGGATAACGCTGCGCTATTGAGTCCTCCCGCAAGGCCTGTCGCTCCTACTGTCCTTACCTGCGTCATCCGGGCATTCACCGCGGCTCTTGTATCGGATATCTGACCGGCAAGTCCAGCCACCTCAGGCGAGGCGGCAATATTATCACTGGTTACGACAGCCGCAGCTATCATATCGGACGCGGCAGCAAGCATGGCATCGGCCTGCGCGTAATTACCCTTTTGAATAGCAGAAGCGGCGCCGTCTATGGTATTACTGAGCATCGGAGCCTGTTTAAGGTCCGAACCAAGCGCCGAGGCCATAGCCCGGGCGGCACCCGACCTGAGTCCGGATACCATGTTCACCGGAGCCGTCTGTTCAGCCGAAGCAAGTTTAGCTCCAAAAGCTTGTTCCGCGCCCGCTACCATATCACTCAACTGCTGCAGTCCCGGCGTGTTGGAAAGGATATTCCCGGCCGCCGACAAAGAAGTAACGGCACCGGCATAATCACCCTCATAACCGGCCTTGACGGCGTCAGAGATAAGCCCGCCCGCCTGCGGAACGGTATCCATATGTGCCGCTATAGCGGTCGCCGCGGACGGCGACGCCTGATGCATCCTCGCGGCGGCACGCGTCATTACCGGCGCGGATACGGCGGTCTCCGCTTTCACTGCCGGCAGCATAGACAGCATGCCGGAAGCGGAACCGCTTATATTGTGAAAAGTCCCCTTTATGGTACCGGCATTGCCGGTATCCGCGGCCGCTGTTAGCGTATCCGCGGCACGATGAGCCTCTGCCGCAAAACCCTTAAGCTGCGGTGTAGCGGCTTGAGCAGTATCCGCGAAATCAGCCAGACCCCTTAACGAATCTATCGTAGCTTCGGCAACAGCCTTTGTCCCGGCTTCGGTAAAAGTATCGGCGGTATTATCTATAGCTTTTATGACGGCGTCAAACGCCCTTGTCATATGGACTACATTCTCGCTGTCCACGGCCACCGGCATGTGGGCAAAAAGTTCCATTATCATGGAAGTAAATCCCACGGAAGCGGCGGCCAGACCGGGCCTGTCCATCGCGGCGGTCAGAGCGGTCAGAGCGTCAGCGGAGCCAGTAACCGCGTCAATAGCGACCGTCCCTCCGACTGCCCTAACGCCCCTTAAGTTATTTGCTATATTACCCATCACCGTCGTCCCCGCCGCCTGTACCGCCTGCTGAACGGCAGCTTTCGTTTCAGGAGTCTGCGCCTGATCGGCCGAAACGGCGGCTGCTGCGCTCGAGAGCGAGACTACCGCTCCCGCCATAGATGATATATCGGCCTTGTCCACCTTGACGGAAGCCACAAGAGCCGATACGTCCTGTATGGTCGAAGCGAACTTTGCGGACACTTCGGCTGACAACTGCGTATTTACCACGGGAGCCATCTCGGCCACGGCAGAGGCAAGTCCGGCCAGTTCAGCAGAACCCACCTGAATGCCCGTGTTATTAAGATCATTCAACCGGTCCGCGGCTTTTGCCATCACGTTCACCGTATTGGCGACCGTATTCTGAACAGCGGACCTCTCGGAAACTCCCGCGTCCGTCATGACCTGCGGAGCTACCGCGTTCACAACGCTGCTGATGGACCGCGCGGCGGATGTGACCGGCGTCGCCGTTTGATCCGTCATCTCAACCGAAGAAAGCATCCCGGAAAGACCGGTAAGTATGTTGCTGAGATCCGCGGCTGAAGCTTTTACGTCTTCAGAGTCCATATTGGACGCGAGGTTCTCAAGGGCCTTTGCAACACCGGCAATATCGTCCGCAGATATCTTCTGTCCGGATGAAGCGGACGCCTCCATGCCGGCAGTCGTCTTGTTGAGCGAAGCCATGGCCTTACCTATAGCGGCCATAAGCGTCTGTTTCGTGAGGGACGTATCGGCCATGCCGGACAGCGTCGCGATGGCCCCGGACAGACTGAGTATGGCGCCTATACCGGACTCCATTCCCAGAAGATGCGAAGCGAGATCTGAAGCTACGGCTGAAGCCTGCTGGACGATGCCCGTTTCCGCCCCGACAGCCTGAAGACTTTCGGCGGCAGATACAAGCTTCTCGAGCGCGGACGCGGCATCGGTCAGCGACGCGGACGAAGTCTCGTCCATTCTGCCCACCATATCGGTAAGAGCGTCTGAAGCGTTCGAAACGGCATCGCTTAAGGTACCCCGGACACTTTCGACGGTAGTGCCCACGGTTTCGGCCGTCTCGGCTATCGCAGCCACGGCCGAGAACACATCAGCGGGATCGGCTAACGCCGCGTCCGCTGAAGAAAGGCGTTCCGCCAGGGCGAGAACGACATTCGCTATATCAGCCATGCTTCCGCCAAGGTCGCTCAACTCTATACCACTATCGACGGCTGCCGTCGTAAGGCTGCTCAAAGTATCCGCCGTACGGGCCACGGTATCTATATTCATGTCCGTTACCCCGGCGGCTATACTGTTCATTACGCCTGCCACACCCGCAACCATATCCCTTACATTATTCCTTACTCCGGTATCAGAGACGGCGCTTTCTGACAGCATCTGCATGCCTTCGGCGACCGACCCCATAGCGTTGAGCATAGAACCCATATTCTCGGCCGTAACGTCGGTCTTCGCGGCGCGGTCGGCTATCACAGCCATCACAGCGGATATCTCCGGAGCTGACGCCATAAGCTCGTTCCTGCCCATCCCCGCGGCCAGACCTGCCATCATCCCCGCGAGACTCTTAAGAGCCGTAACCCTGACATTATTGCTCACACCGGCGGTAGCGTCTTTAAGCTGAGACACGTGTTCACTTACCGCCGCGGTTACAGCCGACATCGATACGTCACCCGAAACGTTAAGAGACGAAGTCAGCCTACCAGCGGCTTCGGCATAATTGCGGGCTATTATAGATACAGCTGCTCCTTTTATTGCTCCTGTATTCACACCGGCTATAAAGTCTTCTACACCTTCGCTCAGAGAACCTGTTCCTTCCATAGCGTCGACACTTCGCACGATCTGGTTATAAGCCTGGTTGCCGATAACAGCGCGGCCGACAAGACTCCTTATCCCTCTTGAGGCGAAAGTAGCAAGACCCATATTGCCGAGACCATGGGCTATTGCTGCGGGCATCGCTTCGTGCACAAGAGTGCTTATCTTTCCTTCACGGCTTAAATTTCCGAAGTCTTTAGATCTGAAGCCCGTAGTGAGGGCTACTAGAGCGCTTCTCACTCCGGAGTCCCTGGCTCTCTGAACAAACTGGCCAAGGCCCCTGCCCATTCCGTAAGCGGCTCCCGCGGCTACACCCACAACAGCCGCAACGCCAAGAACGCCTCCCGAGCCGACAACGGCCGCCGTTACACCCGCGCCAGCGGCGATGCCTCCGGCCACTTTCCCGACTGTCCTGTACTGCATGCCGGTCGCTTCGAGTTCAGGCATATAGGTAGCATGTCCGGCACCTACACCTGCGGAATCGAATTCCTCAAGAAACTCGCCGAGTGGCATACCGAGAGTCTTCTCTACTTCAGCCATATCCGCTGCACCGGTTGCTTTTAACAGGTCTTCGGTCGTCATATCCCCAAAACTTGTTCCTTCATCAACAACCGTCATATAGTCCATCCCTGTATCCATACCCAACGCCGATGCCGCATCCACCGCTTTGTTGTTCCACACCACAGCTAAAGACATATTCCCCGCGGAAGCGAACGATCCCGCCATCTGCTGACGACTGCTGACGACCATCGTCGACTGGTTGCCGTCTATGGTACTACCATAATCTCTCATAGCATTAAGCAGCAGTCCATTACCATTTTTTCCACCGATCAGGGCGTCACTACCAGAGAACTCTCTCCCCTTATCGGCATGACGAGCAAGAGACTTCTGTCCCGAATTACGAATCTGCGTGTCATAAACATTGACAAAACGGAACAGATCTGTCGTGGCCCTGCCTCGGGCATTACCCCTTTCTTCCTGCTGCGTGACGTCAGCGTCGGTACCTAGCTCTGTCGCCACCATCTTTACTTTTCTAAACATCAATTTTCCTTTACGTCCTGCTTCCAGCCCTAGTTCTCCACCCTTGAGCAAATTAGCTCCCGAACGCAGACGGCCTACAATGTGTATCGTCTCCGCTGTCGTATTAAACGATGCACCTCTCGGTGTTCCAACCCGGCCTACATCTTTCGCGGCAACATTCGGGTTCTCATACATCACTGCCCTGGTGCCGTCCGAAGTTTTAAAAACTATTTTCCCTCTAACAAATTTCCCAGAACCTTTATACCCAAGTTCCCTGGCTACTTCCAACATTCGCTCTGGGCTGATGTTCGCCGAAAGGACAAAAGTTTTCTCCCCGTGCGCCCGATTTTTGTTGGCACTCGTCTCACTCTCAAGTTTCCCAGCTGCATCCCTTATCGCAGGCTGGTTACTGGTGTACAACTTCCATATCCCATCCATATTAAGTCCACTCGTCCCCAAATTCATCCGGGTCGCGCCCATAGCCTTAAGCATAGTCTGTATACCATCAGCGGTACCACTCATAAGCTGGCCGATCTCCCCGCCCTTTACCAGATTATTATTGGCGTTTATATAGTCAAAGAGTTGTACCATATTGACACCGCCGCCGGAAACGTTGAGGAATGTGTTAAGGGCCACTTTTCTTTCGGCGGCAGCCCTTCTACCCGTCTGTTTTGTATGCAGCTGCCCTCTGATAATATTCCCCATGCCCGCCCACGCATTACCCAGCTGTGTGTTTTTCATGGTCTCACCGCTTGCATTCTTCAGGTCGTAGGATACCACCATCCTCCTCGATCCACTTCCTTTGTAGTTAAGTTTCGAACCGCGAGTCATGTATTCCGGTCTCACGAGAATCTCAGTAGCCTGGTTAAGAAATGACGTTAACACTGTCCTAGCATGCGCCTTGCCACCTACGCCTTTTATGGCGCCGCTCATGGACGGACTATTGGAAAGTATATTGTTCAACAGGCTTTCGGCCACTTCGACTTTAAGATAAAGTTTGCCGTTCTTGCCGTCCCTGTTGAAATTTCGAAATCGCCCCTTCCCTTTGTGCAGACCCTGCACGCTGCCACCAGCCTCCAATACCAGAGTATGCATGCTGTCGAGGAAGAGTCTACCTTTACCGCTCTGCCGGGAATAAAGATCCGCCGAATCCCTCATTGTCAGGCTCGACCCCGTCAGAACGGTGTCGGCTTCGTCCGCCGTAAAACCATTGGAATTTTTAAGCAATTTGGCATTCCCGTGAAGTATTGCCAGACCTGTCTTCGCCGTCATGATGAAAAGACCGCCTTTCTTGCCCATCATGCCTTTCGCTGATGTCACTTTATGGACGCCGCCCATCCCTTGTTGACTGAAGAATGCCTGTGCCCCTTTCATGGCCAGAGTCTTTTCGGTATTAAATGTCTGACTGAGGTTGCTTTCACTGTCCACAAGCAATATCACCTTGACATTCCCCGCGGCAATCCCGCTAGACAGAGCGTAGTTAGCCAGGGCTACCTGCTGAACGAGTGAGATGACCGACTTACCGCCGCCACAAGGTACGGTAAGAAAATTCATTCTGGAAGCCGCTGCGCCGCCGGTAGCATTGTTTATGTGGGAATACATAATTCCAAGAACGGATTTAACGAGGACTCCTTCCACAGCGATAGGACTTCCCTGTTTTGTCAACGGACATATTCTTTTACCCGCACCGGAATGCTTGACCATATAATTCAGAGCTTCAACCGTGTAAACAAGAGCCGTGAACCCGTTCGACCCCACTCCGCCCATTGTCTCAGCGAACTGCCTAAGCCTATTGGCAATCGTATTCTTTCCTCCCGTGATCTCACCTTTTTCATTGAGACCTCTTCCCTCTGATACATTTTTAGTGCCTGTCAGTATCTCCGCAATCGTTCCACCCAGTTTACTTTCAGCCCATTCTTTATTTGCAGCGTCTATAACCTCCTGTTTGTTTCCTTTCGCATGAACCATTTTCCCCTCTATGAGTGCGTCCATCTGCTTCATCATATCCGCAGTTCGCACATTGGCTTTTTTCATAGCTTTATCCATATCCTCCTGGGATACGTCTTTACCCTTTTCCTGGATCTCGTGAAGCACATTTTCTGTCATGGCTTGCGACATCCATACATCCTGATCCGTTATCCCGCGGGAGGCCCTCCACGTGCTGGAAGACTTGGCCAGAGCGCTTTGGGTAGTGATTATGATCCTGTCACCTATCTTTAATGTTACAAGCCCCAGTTTTTTATGCATCTTCGTCGTCTTGGCGTTATAGCTCTCGGCATGGGTTTTTCCCCGAGCAATAGCGTCCGCTTCAGCTGTATTGTAGGCGCTATATTTGAGCTGTCTTGCCTTAGCCGCCACCTGCCCCTTCCCGGCCTGCTTCTTTGCTAATCCCTGTATTCCTCCCTTGACACCGCTGGACATAATACGCATGACGCTTCTTGCCGCAGAAGCCATAGTCGTGTTAAGGCCACTCTGGCTAATCATTCCAAACTTTTTCTGCAGAGACTCCACTCTCTCCCTTTTTAAAGCCTGGAACCCCGGTATAGCGAACAACAGCGCCCAACTAAGGAAAGTATTAGCGCCTTTAGTAAGACCTACATTGCCCAGAGCCGCCGTTTGATCCAGACTTTTCAGTACTGCACCTATTAGAGTCACCTTAGCCACCATCTCGAAAGTACCCGGTATGGATCTGACAAAATTCACCAAGGGTTGACCAATATATTTGCTGGTCCAGCGTAATCCTCCAGATACTGCCTTTTCGACCGGCGCGCCCGCCATTAGGCCAATAAGCGGTCCCATTATAACACCGGCTTTGATGCCGTGCGCCATCGCGCCAAGTATGTCGGTTCTACCATTCTTGCTGAGCACAGAATGCCCCCCCTCAGTCTTTATGCCTCCGGTGAAAAATCCTGCAATTCCGAGCACCATACTACCCAAGATTCCCTTACCTTTACCCCACCCTGCCTTCGCATTAGTTAATGCCGCCTTTATTGTACCGCCGGCAATGTTGAACATCGCGCTTACACCTATCCAATGCATAGAGCCTTTAAGCATTACCCCTGCCACACCCCCAGGTCCGCTCAAATAGTTCCGCGCGTGCGTTTGTGTGTGCCGTAATTTGTCAAACCCTCCGAGCCTCCCCGGAGTGAACGCCCACACCGCGACAAAACCGGCTAGCGCGCCGATCGCAACGCTTGTAACTACCCTCAGGCCCAGATTACCGGCTTCCGCGGCACCGGCATATTTGCCGGCATACGCGTCGCCGGCTACAAAACCGACGGCGCCTATAGTGCCACCGATCGCAAAAGTCGTGGCGATATGCATTGCCTTAGCCATGCCTGAAAGACCCAGTTTTAACAGAGCTTCCCCGCGAATTAAACCGACTGCGGCCGCCATCCCCAGTGCCGCACCATTTATAATGGCCGCTCCTAACTTACTCCAACTAAGTCCGGTATTCCATTTCACGCCATTGACAATATTGTTATAAATGACGGGTACGTGCGTGACCGCCACATATGTTACGGAACCAACAACGGCTCCTGTCGCTACTTGCATTGCGACGTGCATATTCTTTACATACGCAATCGTCTCAGCGACCCATTTTATACCTGACAGTATCCCCACAACACCGACCATCCCTACGCCCACAGCAAAACCCGTTAGCGCAGCTTTCACTATCGTCTTATCAAGCTCGCCTGTTTCGGTAAACAATACTCCTTCCAAGCTCACGGTACCGTATTTATACTGCTCGATCATCCCCCCAACAACTTTGCTTACGGTATAAAGCGCACTGGCAATAAGACCGGACAATACTACTTTCCCGGCAGCAACGAGTAAGCTCACTCCAGCCACGGTACCTACACCGGTAAACAAAAGAAAGGTACCGACCGCGGCCAGTACCGTCGCCGTCGTTGCGGTAATTATGCCTCCGCCGTATTTATCCCATGTCGTCAGGCGTGTGCCCTCGTCGCCGTACCAGGCGGCTATTTTTTTGGTAGTCTCAGACAGAAGACCCGCGACACCCGCACCTTCGAGCATGGCAGTGCCAAGTTCCAGAAGATTAAGTTGCCCCTCACTATCAAATATTTTGGTGCCGGCAAGCGATTCAAGCTCTCTTATGAGGCCCTTAACGTCTTCTTTCTTCTGCCATTGTCCCATTTGCCCGCCCGCAGAAGTTATAGCCATAACAACATCCACCACCCGGGCAACTCTCGTGTCGGCAGCAGCAGCCTCAGCAAGAGCACCTGTATGTTTCTCATCGTCACGATCGATTAGAGCGATGACGTCTCCGCCTATCCCCTGATTACTCATCAGCGTTTTGACCTGAACTATTTCCTCCGGAGTCATCTTAGTTATTCTGGTAGTCATCGTGTTATATTTTATCGCGGTGAGTGTACGTTCAGCTTTAAGTATGAATCCGCCGTTTACCTCCCCCTGCAGGGTGATACTGGCCTCTCTCTGGAACGAAGTATCCTTACCTTTTCTACCTTTTCCGGTATACTCTTTAAGTTTCTCACCCACCGTGGTCTTCCATGCGCCAAATGTCATTACTTCAGCGCCTTTGCCGTTTATGCTCGAGTAGACCATCGTCGCAGGCCCAGTTATCGATGTACCCGCGAGATTGAACGTATCTGTATCGCTTATCTGTATGTTAAGTAACATCCCCTCGGTAACGACAGCCTTGTCATTCCGTATAGCCACTTTTACGTAAGCCACGTTCCCTGACTGCACTGCACCTTTCCTTATCCGCGGGCCTGCCGACAGATGATAGTTATCACCATCCTTGGTTATCTTTCCTATCATCATCGGAGTTTCTCTCGTACCGCCCGCCGCGCCGGCAGCCCCCTGGGCCGCGTCCATACCAAATTTTCCAAGATTAACAGAGTGCTTGCCCCATACTTCCATCATGCCGCTGACCACGCTGAGTTTACCTTCGGCATTAACTTTCATAACGGCACCTTTTTCAAGAACATAAGCCTTTCCAAACTGGCCTGACGTATCGATCCACGTCAAATCATTCCTGAGTTCCAAAGCTCCATTGGCGCCTATCTTGAATTCTATAGTATCAACCTTAAGCTTGCCCGCACCGCGACCGACGCTAGTGTCCTTATCAAAGATTGTGCCAAGAACAAAGTCAGCATTGACCGACTTCATACTAAGAATGACTCCGTCAAAAACCTTGGCACCAGTCACTCCGTCTTTCTTGAACGCGGCCGTAACTCCAACATCATTTCCGTTAAGCTTAAGGGTGTAACTGCCACTCTCCACCCCGCCCATGCTTTTGGCAAAAGCGCTCAGGATATCCCCGGTCATAGCTTCCATATTGCTGAGTTCTCGCAGCGTCCCGAACTGCGCCGTTAGATTATTCTGCGCCTCCACCTTCCCGTTCCTGAGAGTCCCATACGCGCCACTGATAGATATACCTGCTTTGCCCGCGAGTTCCCCCATCGTCATATCTCCGGGAACAGCGGTTTCCATGGCATTCAGCTCATTGGCAAGCCCCTTAGCCGCCGCAAACTGGTTGGCAACCTTACCGATATAATCGAAATCTCCGTCGCTGATAGCCGTTAATAAACCTTCTTCCGTCACAAATTCTACCGCAACAGCTAAAGTAATATCTGTACCCGGAACTATAACGTCTCCGAACTCGCTTAAATTTTTCACGGCGATATCCAGTTTGGCGGCCTTGCCTGTAATATCCGCAAGCCCCTTGATATCGCCCTTAGAAAAGAGTTCCTGTAAGGTTCCTGCCAGGTCTAATTTTATCGAGGAGGTCACCGTGACAGTTTCAGTCCTCTCTGCCCCCAGCGGAGTATAACTAACCGTCATACCACCCTCGGTAATACTAACAGGAGATCCCTGCTCACGGTACGTACTCGTAACCTGTTCTGACCGCTCTATTGTCATCTGCTCTCGGATCTTCTGGTTTCCACTCAGAGCATCCATGTAAGTAACACCCGTATTCCCGAGCTCGGCGTTCTGTTTGCCCGCAAGTTCGTCAGAGGCAATAACCGTAACTACACTCGCTATTTGACTATCATCCCACTTACCTTCCTTCATGGCCTTAAAAAGCTGATCCTTATTTATCGGAAAATCACCTACAGTGCGATTCAGGTTTTCAAGTTTGTAGCCCAGCAGATCGGATACCATAGAGGTGAGGCTTTCATCCGAAGCCATAGGCTTGCCTTCTCCATCCACCGCTATCACAAAATCTTCGGCCATAGACATGAGAGACATGGACTTCCAATCACCGGCACCAAGCCGCATTTCCAAGCCCTTACCCATGCGTATACCCGGACCAGCGGCAACATACCCATAAACATCCCTGATCCTAAAATTATCGTTCCCTATGAGATCGCCGTTCTTTATATTGGTCGTCAGTTCGTTCTCTGTGTACTTATACTCCTTGCCGTAAGTCTTGTGTGTAAGCAGTTTCTTCCTGTTTTCAATTGAAAGGTTGCCAACGACAAAACCTGTTTTCTTGTCCACTAGAACAGTCCCTAGATCACCGGCTTTGGTCATGAAGATATCTGTCCACGTACCTTTGACAAGAGCAAGCATGGTGGTTTCCTGACCGGTCTTCTGATGTATCTCGACACGGAAAGTGCCGCCGACAGTCTTTAATTTTTCGGTTATGGTCTTAAGGTCACCGCTGACAAAGTTCTGTCCGAACTTGTTGGTAAGTAGAACCGTACCCGCTTTCGCGAACATTGTACCCGCTTTGTTCGCGAAGTCTTCAAGGAACGTCGTTTCAAGTCCTGCTATGGACGTATACGATGTGCCAGACTTATCCTGGACGATGGTAAGACCAGCCTGGCGAACCTGCCTTACCTTTATCATCTTACCGCTGGCATCTTTCATCTCTATCGTAGTCTCTTTATCCTCCAGCACTACCGTCATTATCTTACCGGAAGGATACGTGGTACCTTCCGCGGTCTCTTTTATCACGGTCCCAGCTTCATATACGGTGTATACACCGTCCTCTGTGGGGTCATAGAACCTCGTACAGGTTATGGTCTTCAGGCCTTCAACTACCTTGGATCCCAGAGCGGTGGCGCGGATCTTTGTTCCCGCCGCGATATCTATCTTCATGCCCGTGACCGGGTCAACCTTCCCCTTGACGGCAGTACGATAGACCGTCATCATTCCGACATCTTTGGTCAGGATCTCTGTAATTTGTCCGTTCTCTAGGACCACCTCGGCGCCTTTCTGCATATACTGCAGAATATTCTTGTCGGACCGGAGAATGGTAGTCCCCTCGTACTTGGTATATACGGCGCTGGTACCTTCTATCTTGCCCTCTATGACGGACTCTTTGGTATTGGCGTTGGTCCAGCGATGAAGGTTAGTAACACTCTTGCCCTCATATTTACCACGGGAAACGCTTATCTTCATTTCAGAAAGCGCCTGCCCCAACAACACTTTCCCCGCTGTATATTTAACAGAATCCACTGTCAGGCCTCTGCAAACTATACTATCGCCTGTGCCCCTCAGGGTGAGAGGCGTGCCGGCAATACTGATCGTGTTTGAAGCTCCCTCCGACTTGAAACTGTCACCCAATATATAGGTCGTGCCTGCCTCGGCAATAAACTGGCCGTTCTGAACAGTGAGGGTCGAGTCCTTGATGAACGTTCCGCCGTCGTCCACTTCAAATGTGACTACATTAGTCCCCTCTGTGACTCCCTCTCCCTCTCCCTTACCGGTTGCCGGCGCGGAGACTTTACGTGTGTAGACTTTACCGACCTGGACCGTAGCCGAAAGTATATCCAGGCCGCGAATGCTGAGTCCCACTACCGAGTCTTTCGCCATCACCTTCATACCTTGCCCGCGATCGCCGGTCATTATCAGGTCCTTTGTCAGGCTTCCCTGACCCATGGAATTTATCCTCATGCTGACCGTTCCTGAATATCTCAGTTTGCCGCGTTCTATCACCGTCGTGAGCGGCTTTGCCCCGGAGAAATCCATATTCATGTCCGCGCCCCAGTCCCCCTTGCTATCCCGGCTGAACTGTACGCTTATGTTTCCGGCACCCATAAAACGGGCCCTGCTCTGCGTGACAGCGGCGCCCTTGAGGACGGTCATCAACTTACCGGCGCTGTTAAAATCACCGCTCTTGACCGCGGAAATAACATTCGTAAAGAAAGACTTAAATGAATTGTCAGTAAGCGCTGTCCTGAGGTAGCCATCAGTTATACCGTTTCCGCCAAATTTTTCGTACTGCGATACCTGCTGCAAAGCGGAAACCAACATGTTTGGATCAAACTTCATCGCACCATCGGCGTTGAACAGCTGGACATTCTTTCCGTTCACCGAAACCGATACCGCCTCGCGTTTTTTGTTCCTGCCGATCTTCACTTCATATCCACCGACCTTTATGACATCGGTACGAGTAACTACCATGTCTCTCTTCTCAACCTGTGTTATCGTTATCCCGGATTCTCTCATCCGGTCTTCCGGGGTCTGCGCGGCCTCCTCTTTCGTCTGCTCAGCTGAAGTTGTCCTGGTCTCCGGCTGTTTGAAAAGACCTTTGGGCACCACACCGTCAAGGCGGAACAAGGGCAAACCTGTATGTTCCATAAGAAGCGAACCGAGGCCTGTTATCGCTGCCGCGGTCCATCCGGTCTCGGCAACTTTGGATATCGCCGTTTTTATCGCTCCTATCTTTGCCGTAGCGGTCTCTACCAGGCTGGCCAGCATCTCATCACTTTTGACCTCGACGGAAGATATTATGTCGATCGGTATGAGTTCCAGCATCTTACCCGCTACCAACTCCCTGAAAGTTGCCGTAACATTAAGCATGCCGGCCTGCATAGATGCCTTGTAAAGCAACCCGCCGCCAGCGTTCCACATAACAGCTTTATCAAAACCGGTCACTCCTCGCAGCATCTGAATGGCATTGACAAGCTCCTTTAATGACGTTACTCCGCCGCGAAATCTTTCGACTACCTGGGCGGCTTGCGGTATTAATGTTGCCCCGTCGCCGTCGCCGCCGGTAGTAAGCGCTACCGGGCCGTTAGTGCTAAGACCACTCCCAAAAGTCCCTCCCTCTCCGGAAGACGCTTTCAAAGTAAGCTCTTTAAGTTTAGCATTTTTCACCTTTGCCTTGAACTCCAGTTCACTGCCGACACTCGTAAGATAAGTGAACGTCGTAATAAGCCCGCCTTTCTTGAATGAATTGGCCAGACTCTTGGCGATAGACGTAATGGTATCCAGTTGTCCCTCTATCCCCGTCTTCGAGCCGGGCTTGTCTTCTTCAGAGATATGATCCGTGATAAACCTGGCCACGCCCTCGACGGTTTCGTTATACAGCGTAATAAGATCCGCGCTTGCCGAAACATCTTCACCGGCAACAAGCTCGCGGATCTTCACCCGGACCTCCACGCCTTTCAGCGAAAGACCTTCGACCCCGCCCTGCACAGCCGCTGCTACAACCAGTTCTCCGGTATCGGGATCTACCGTCCCTACGAAAGTTACCCCGTCCACTTTAAATTCGATGGGAGTTATTTCAGCATATGGTTTATCTACAACAACAGATTCTTTCGCTGCCTGGTCCGCTTCCGGCACCGCCGCCAGGAGAATATCTGCGACCTTTTCACTGAGTACAATATCCGTGCCTTTCAAAGCTTCGATTATCTCCGCCGCCGCGGCTTGTACGGTCTCGGGAGACACTTCAGCAACGGCCTCTATTACTTCCTTAAACTGCTGCGGAGAGTTCTTGGCCACGTCAAGAAGAAGCTCCTTACCTACCTGGCTTATCGGCTCAGTTGTTATGGCGCCTACCGCTCTTATCGCGTCCGCAAGCAATCCCGGACTCTCCTGTCTTATTTTCATAAGAGCATCGGCACCCGCCACCTCTACCGATCCCGGAGATATCTCCCCTACTGCGGTGATCACCTCGGCTGCCTTCTCGAGATTTGACTCCACCACCTCAGAGATAACCTTTGCCCCAGCACTCGTTATAGCTTTGTCTGAGAGGAGTCCAAACTCGTCGGCTTTCGAAAGTGCCGCAACCGCGAGATCCGGGTCCGCTATCGCGGCAAACGCTATACCGCTCTCAGTCATGGCCACCCCTTCAAGCATCGCCGAGTCAGCCGCCTCCAGTCTCACTCTCTTTTCGGCCTGAAATCCGGCCGCAATGTTGACCCGGCCTGACACAAAACCGGCACTGGCCGCGCCCGCCCTTGAACCGATCTTCTGAGCATCCATCTGCAGGGCGCCCATTAACGATTCAAAGAGATCAGAACCGAGAAGTGTTTTTCCACCCGCGACATCAACTGTCGGCTCGCTTTCTTCGGCCGGTACTTCTGCCTGTGCTGTCTCGGTTTTCTCTTTGGCCTTAAACTCATCAAGAGGCGCTTCTCCCTCAGCCGGCTCACCCGTCTCCGATACCGGTGCGGCAGCTCCTTCCTCCACCTTCGCAGACTCTTCTTTGCGGTCCTCCCGGATCTTATCCGCCATGGCCGATAGAACCTCAGTTCCATCCTCACTATCTACATCAACTCCAAACACCTCAAATGTCTCGGACTTACCGTCCACCTTCA
>JAVCCB010000020.1 GCA_030765685.1 Candidatus Tantalella remota
TCATCGGTTTCGGCCAGAGTGGCAAGCCTTTCCTGCGAATCTTCGGTCTTTGGATCACCCATCAGGATACAATACGAAGCATGTTTCCCCCGGCCTATCCTACCGCGAAGCTGATGAAGCTGGGCCAAGCCGTATCTTTCGGCATGCTCGACCAGCATGACCGTAACATTGGGAACATCAACCCCCACCTCTATGACAGTGGTCGCTACAAGAATATCGCTCTCGCCTTTTCTGAAAGCGTCCATTACCTTATCCTTTTCATCGGACTTCATCCTGCCATGCACTATCGAGAGATTGAGTTCGGGAAAGATCTTCGAACTCATATGCTCATGCATTTCTTCCGCCGATCTCAGGTCAGACGACGGCGTCGTTTTTATCCGCGGATAAACGAGAAACGCCTGTCTGCCTTTTTTGACCTCGCCCCTTATGAACTCATATACGGATCCCCTTTTTTCTTCATCCACCCAGTATGTCGTTATCGCTTCGCGCGCGGCTGGTTTTTCTTTCATAAGTGACACATCCATGTCTCCGAAAACCGTAAGCGCCAGGCTTCTGGGGATGGGCGTCGCGGTCATCACCAAAGTGTCCGGCATCTTGCCCTTACTGCGCAAAGCATTCCGCTGGTCCACTCCGAACTTATGCTGCTCATCCACTACCACCAGCCCCAAGTCGTTATACTCCACACCTTCCTGGATAAGAGCATGTGTCCCGATAACTATATCGGCATCACCCTCGGCGATCTCCTGTTTTATGGTTTCTTTCGCATCCGGAGATATCCCGTTGACCAGAAGACGGACATTTAGACCGAGCGGCATAAGCGTCTGGCTCACCGTAACGTAGTGCTGCCGTGCCAGTATTTCAGTCGGGGCCATCATCGCCGCCTGGTAGCCGTTCGCGACCGTTAAAAGAAGCGCGTACATGGCGACCACGGTCTTACCGCTTCCCACGTCCCCCTGCAGCAGACGGTACATGGGCTTCTCTTCGGCCATATCCTTTTCAATATCTTTTATGCATTTTTTCTGCGCGTCCGTGAATGAAAAACTGAACAGCTTCTCAAAATCATCCATCAGGTCCCTGTTCACCTCATGCTTGATACCTTTTTTCCTGATCTTTTTTCGCCTCAAGGCCATGATGACCTGCAAAATGAAAAACTCCTCAAAGACCAGGCGCCTGTATGCCCTTTCGAGGTTCTCGGGAGAGTGCGGGAAATGGATGTTCTCTACAGCGAACCGTGAATCCACAAGCTTGCGCCTCGCCCTGACCGGCGTGGGCAATGGATCATACACACTTCCAAGATATGTGTGAAGAACCTGATAAACTATCTTCCTGAGATATTTCTGAGTAAGGCTCTCGACCAACGGATACACCGGGACTATCCTGCCTACATCAAGAGAATTTTTTAATCCTTCCGGGCCGACTATCTCGAACGCCGGATGAGTGATCTGAAGGCGTCCCTGTTTTTCGCACTTCCCGTAAATCACCACCTCCTGGCCCACCTCGAACATCTTCTTCAAAAAATGCTGGTTATACCAGACCGCGAACACCTTTCCCTCAGGCCCGCCTATAGCTATCTCGAAGATACGGGTACCGGTCCGCGCGGTAAACGTACTGCACTTAAGTACTTTACCCACTACGGCTTTCGTCTCTCCGTGCTTGATCTCGCCGACCTGGACGATATCGCTTCTGTCCTCATAACGCCTGGGAAGATAATAAAAAAGGTCCGAAACGTCCTGTACCCCTATTTTCTCGAAGACTTTCGCTTTTATCGGACCTACCCCTTTTACATAGCGGACAGGCACATCCTGATGGCTTTTTTTCTCTTGCATATTGCCTTTTATTATGTTATTATTTGCTCTGTTTCGCACAGTCACCAGAGCAGAACACTGTCTACAGACTGAACTTGTGATGTTAAATAATGATTATAGAAGAAAGGTCCAGAGATGGCAAGAGAATGTTAATGAAGCCATAACTTATGGCTACGTCCGCCGAAGCCTTGGCGAAAGCGGGAACGAAGAGACATCAGTTATCCGGCCGAATTAATCTCGCACCGAAATAATGCTGAATAATCATGGTGCGGGATCAAAACACAAAGATCTATTTTGAAAGAAAGGTAATACAATGTCGAAAGAATGTTATATATGCGGTAAAAAACCCACAAGCGGAAGAACTATAGCCCGTCGCGGTATGGCGAAAAGTAAAGGCGGAGTCGGACAGAGGGTAACAGGAACGACTCTTCGCCGCTTCAGCCCTAACATACAACCAGTACACGCGATAATCGACGGCAAAAAAAAGAAGATAACAGTTTGCGCGAAATGCATAAAAGCCGGCAAAGTTAAAAAATCAGCTTAATAGCAACACCACCACAAATAAAAAACCCGAAGCTCAAGCTTCGGGTTTTTTATTTTATGTCTTAAGATTGCTTTGTCGCCTTGCTCCTCGCAACGACGCCTGGTTAGTTTCTACCGGGTTAAATCATTGTACAAATCCAAAATTCAAACCCCAAAATCCAAGGGAAATCCAAATCATTAAACGCAAAAGGCTACTTTTTTTGTGCGCGTTTTGTCATTTGGGTTTTGTTATTTGGGCTTTAAAAACTTGTCTTTATAATCTGGTTAGTTTCTACCGGGTTAGATCCGCCCAAAAGAGGATCCTTTCTCCGATCTCTCTTCTTTTGTAATAGCTCTGATGATACGTATCAAGCCTTCTTTGGAAAGGTCTATATTGATCTTACGTCCCGTTAAAATACGTATTACCGGTCTCAAGGGCATCTTCTCATTAGTCTCAACAACTTCCCCGATCTCTCCATTATTCAGTTCCACCATACATCCTATGGGATACAAACTGATCTCTCTCATAAGCATCTTCACTATGTCAGGCGCAAAAAAATTCTGAGAATCTATGATAGACATCAGCGTATCGGCAGTCGTAAGCTCATGTCTGTAAGACGGCGGGTGCGTCAAGGAGTCATACACATCGGCGAGTTTTACTATGCCATCGATCTCCTTATCATGCTCTACCCATGCGAGAAGGTCTGCAGGGATCCCTATGTATTCTTCGGCGTGGTCAAGCGCGAAAAGAGCAAGATCCTTCAGGCGTCTCTTCTGATACTTAAGCTTGATGCCCATCTTGATGGCAATGAGACAAACGTTCAGAGAATGAGCTATATGATAATCCTCTTTATCCAGGGACCTGCTGGCGTTAAGCATCGCTCCGATATTTGCCGTGGCAAGGATTCCTATTACCTCCTCAACAACGTTGTTCAGGATTTCCATAAGAGCATCCCGGCTACCTGCCGCTGAAAGACCTTTTACCTTATCCAATATGTCAGTGTACAGGTTATCACTTACATTACTATTTTCGTTCATTGTTCAAGACCTCTTCTATTTTGGATATTAAGGACTGCATATCCGCTTTTTTTACCACATACCCGGCAACTCCCAGGTTCTCGGCTGTCACCCTGTCATCTGCCTCCTCAACGGACGTAGATACGATAACCGGTATACCCCTTGTACCCTCGTTAGTCTTCAGTTTAAGTATGGAACTGATCCCGTCAGCCTTGGGCATCATTATGTCCATGATTATCACATCCGGAAGGTCTTTTGCCGCTACTTCCAGAGATTCCTTCCCGTTTCGGGCCTTTATCACCCTATACCCCTCCCTGGACAGCATCCTGTCATAGACCAGCAAGGTGTCTTCGTCATCATCTACAACCAGTACCGTAACCGCGCTTTTTCTCCTAAACATCTCTATCCATCCCTTCGCTATGTCCTTATATACACATTAAGAATCTTACGGCTTCTTCCCGACAGGTACAGTAAAAAAGAACGTCGCGCCTTCACCCTCTACGGACTCGACCCGAACATTGCCTCCGGACATCTCCACTATGTTCTTAACTATTGTCAGTCCGATCCCTGTCCCCTTCTGGCCTTTCCCTGTGATGCATCTGGCAAACATCTCAAATATCTTATCCGTGTCCTCTTTCGCGACACCCTGCCCGTTGTCCCTAACGTAAAATTCATAGAAGTCCATATCTTCGGCACAGCCTATCTCGATCACCAGAGGGTCTTCTCCCCTGAACTTTACAGCATTGGAAATAAGATTAGCAAAAACTTCCGTTACCCTTACCCTATCGCAGAACAATTCCGGCAACTTACCATTGATCTTTACCTCGGCTTTGCTCTTTTTTATCGAATATTCGCACCTGGTCACAGCTTCGTCCACAAGGTCTTCGGCCTTCACTTTTTCAACTGTATTTTTCTGTTTTTCAATACGGGAAAGTTCGAGCAAGTTGTGTATAAGGTGATCCATTCTTGCTACATTCGCCCTGATACGATCTAAATTTCCCTCGTTCTCATCGCCGAGTTTCCCCGCGCATTCATTATCTATCAATCTGGAAAAAGCGTCAATGTTACGCAAGGGTTCCTTGAGATCATGCGATATTATGTAGCTGAAGTTGCTCAGATCCTTATTGCTCTGTTTCAGACGTATTGAATATTCCTTCAGGTTATATTCCGCCTTTATCCGTTCGACTATCTTTTCCAACCGTTCTGCTACGCTGTCCAGCAAAACCCTTTCTTCTTTACTAAACGGGCCTTCATATGCCGCGGGTTTATCTTCCAAATAATAGATATCCACTTTCCCGCATTTTTCCCCGTGTATTTTTATATCAGACGATAGCCTCCAAAGCGTTTCCTTAAAATTCTCCGTGCTAAACACATTTTGTCCCATAACTATTCTGGCACAAGTGACTTCCGGATATTTCCAGGAAATCGGAAGAACACCGACCATTTCTCTCATTATCTCTTCCACTGAATCACTGTGCCTTTCAACGATCTTGGAAAGCTCGTGAAAACAGTTAAGTTCTTTAATCCTTTCAGAGAGCTCCGACTGCTTCTTGTTAAGTGTTCTTGACAGAAAGGAAGCCATAAAAGCTATGAGGTTATATGCGACAAAAATTATACAAAGATATACTATCAGTTCGGATCTTGTAAGGTCGACCCCCGGCCTGTGAATAACAGGAAGCAACCCCTGTTTCTCAAGGAAAAGCATCCCCGAGAAAACTATGACCGAAAAATTAGCTATAAAGAAGGTTATCCCGGATGTGAGTATAATAGAGGAAAAGAGAAAAACCATCGGATAAATCAGAGGCCCGGTAAAGGTGTCCATACCTCCGATACAATGAAGCCCCCAGGTTATTGCCAGAACATCAAAGACCTGGTTTATTATGAAAACTACCTGCGGATTTTTCACCTTCCCCTTTGCCCCCCTGTAGGGCTGATTAATAAAGATCTCAAACAAAGGCGCTATGGCAAAAAGACCAAAAGGGAAAACCAGCATACCTGTCAGCCTCACAACAGCAAATACTAACAGCAATGAAATGCTGGCTACCAGTCTTACCCTGATGATAAGCTTGAATTTGTCCTGCACTCCCAGGTGTCCGATATTCTCTGTGTTTGCTACAATCATTCGAGTATCCGCAAATCCTTTATGTTAAGCTGTATGGAATCTATTCCGCGTCGGGTATATATCGACGGTGTATATGCCAGGTCTATCGTGTCGCCCATGCTGGGCCTATCTATCGCTTTCATTCTGAACGTCACCGCCTCGTATGTAAGACTGCCGCAATTGGCAAAAAACTTGAACCCTATCTTGTTCTTGTTCTTTTCAATATACGTCGGTCTGTTCTTAACTTTGAGCCCATTCGTGCAGAATACCGGTTCGATGTTCCCCGGACCATGAGGCATCAGCATACCAAGCTCATTTATCAGCTTGACCCCAACATGCGAGAACGGCAGGTTAAGGTCTATCTTAAGCTCGGGAACATGATCTTCTTCCTTATAAAAATGCTTATGGGCGACCTCATTCATCTTTTTCCTGAAATCATCCACCTTGCCCGTTTCGACCTTCACGCCGCACGCGGCTTCATGTCCGCCGAAATCTATCAGGTACTCACCCGCGTCCGTTATAGCTTCGAACAGATTGAACCCTTCCACGCTGCGCCCCGACCCCTTCCCTTTATCGCCATCAAGAGCTATGAGGATGGCCGGCATGTTATATTCTTCCGTAAGGCGTGAGGCTACGATCCCTATAACACCGGGATGCCAGTTCTCGTCCGCCAGAACTATAACACTGTCGTTCTCGGTATCGACTTCCTCTTTTGCTTTTGCAAGGGCGTCTTTCACAA
>JAVCCB010000005.1 GCA_030765685.1 Candidatus Tantalella remota
AAATTACCCACGTGTTCCTCACCCGTTTGCCACTATCCCCCTCCGAAGAAAGAGATCGTTCGACTTGCATGCCTAATCCACGCCGCCAGCGTTCGTTCTGAGCCAGGATCAAACTCTCCAGTTTGATTCTTTATGTTATTACCTGTATGCTTTTGGCTATTCAATTTCAAAGAACAGTTAGATCTCTCACTTTCGTTCGAAATCTTTTCGTCCATAAGATTTATGTCGCTTTGCTCCGTAAATCTTGGACTCAAAGAAAAAAGCACCATCAAAATCGCATGATGCTTTCCTCGAAATATTATCAAAGATGCAAGCAGTTTACCTGCCTGTATCCCGACTTACTTGCGAACTATAAGTATGCCCGCGTCTATAAGTAAAGTCAAATGAACCGCTCTATTTCAAAGATTTCGCCCGTAGGCGTAGATGACATTCTACATGAATACATAATAATGTCAAGCGTTATTAATACTTTTTTTTTACCCCTTGAGGATCTTTCCAAACTTCCGTTTTCCTACCTTGAGAACCTTCGCTTCGGCACCTATAACTACGTCCTCTTTGATGTCGTAAACCCTTTCGCCGTCTATAGATACAGCCCCCTGCGCGACCAGGCGCCTTGCTTCGCTGGTCGAAGACGCAAAGGCCGTATCCAGTATAAGCTTTACGACATTCACGCTATCGGTAGAAAAAATATACTCCTGCATATCATCAGGATTTTCTTTATTGGCAAATACCGTCTCAAAATGAGCCTTGGCTTTCTTCGCCGCTTTGTCTCCGTGATACTCCAAAACTATACTCTCGCCCAGGGAAGCTTTGACCTCCTTGGGGTGAGCCTTGCCTTCGGCTACGTTCTTTTTAAGCTCCTCATAATCAACATCCGTAAGCAGTTCGTAATACCTCCACATAAGGTCGTCCGAAATAGACATGATCTTGCCAAACATCTCTTCCGGCGCTTCGTCTATGCCGACATAGTTGTTGAGAGATTTGGACATCTTTTCGACACCGTCAAGCCCCTCCAGAATAGGCATTGTGATGATGACTTGCTGATCGAATTTTATATTTTTGCTTTGTCCTGATCTTGCATTATCTTTTCGGAACGCGCTCACGCTTCTACTGAGGTATTCCGGCACCGCGACGTCCGTACCGTAATTCTTCTGAAGGGACCGGCCCACCAGCAGATCGAACTTCTGGTCAGTCCCGCCAAGCTCCACGTCAGATTCCATGACTACGGAATCATATCCCTGAAGAAGGGGATACAAAAACTCAAGGATGCTTATAGGCTGGTTGTTGCCGTACCTGTTGGAAAAATCGTCCCTTTCAAGCATGCGCGCCACTGTGTATCTAGATGAAAGATCGAAAAGCCCCTCTTCTCCCATCTTAGCGCACCACTTGCTATTAAAGACGATCTTTGTTTTTTCCTTATCCAGTATCTTGAATATCTGTTTTTTGTAGCTTTTGGCATTTTCCGTCACTTCTTCCGCCGAAAGCTGCTTACGAACTTTAGACTTACCGGAAGGATCCCCTATGCGGCCCGTAAAATCGCCTATTAGAAAATTGATCTCATGACCCAGCTGCTGAAAATGTTTCATCTTACGCAGGAGAACGGTATGCCCTATATGGATGTCGGGCGCCGAAGGATCGAATCCAGCTTTTATGACAAGAGGCCGGCCTGAAGCAAGCTTTTCCTTAAGCTCAGGAAGACTTATTATCTCCTCTGTGCCTCTTTGTATTATTTCGATCTGTTCGTTTATAGGCTTCATGGTTGGTCATTTTAGCATACGTAACCAGTTCATGTCAACGCTTAGCGGGGCCCCCATTTAAGGCGATATGCTACATGGTCTTTCTCTATATATATAAGATTTATCTTAAATTTGACTGTGATTATTATATATGGCATACTTCGGAGTAATAAACAACACTTCAGGAAGCTATTTCTTTTAAAAAAAACGCCGAAAGAACGAAAAAAATGACCGAGAAACTCAACAATATCTAAGGGAGTCCAAATGAGCAGAAAGTATGACAGCATTAAAGGTTCGGCGCTTAAAGACGTGTCGGAGTTCATGTGTATCGCCGCCCGCACAGCGCCTAAAGCTAAGGGACAGGATAACCTCGTTATTATTACGCTGGATAAAAAAGATACAAAGAGCGTCATATCCAGAATGAAAAAAATAGGAAAAAATGAAAACCGCCCCGGCTGCCTGAGGGACGCCGAAAACATAAAACACGCGGATGTGATAGTCGTCATAGGGACCCAAAAGGCTCCATTGGGACTCAACTGCGGGTTCTGCGGTTACCCCACATGCAAAGCTCTTACAAAGGCTGGCGGTGTCTGCTCATACAACGCGTTGGACCTGGGAATAGCTCTGGGATCGGCCGCTTCGGTAGCTTCTCATTTCCACGCGGATAATCGTCTTATGTACTCTATCGGCAAAGCGGCTATCGAGGAAGGGCTGATGGATAAGTGCGTCATGGCTATCGGCATCCCCCTCTCGGCTTCGGGGAAGAATCCGTTTTTTGATAGGAATTAGGACCAGTATTCTGTATTCAGTATTTAGTATTCAGTATAGAAAAAGGCGACTGTTTTCACAGTCGCCTTTTTTATTTAACTTAAACGCTATCCGCTACTTGTCCGCCGTAGCTTTAGCGAAGGTGGATGCGCTATCTTAAGCGTCTTCTTTTTTCTCTTCTTCCTCAGTCGCCTCTGAAGCGGCTTCCTCAGCAGGTGCTTCAGGAGCAGCTTCCTCAGCTTTCGGTTCTTCAGCCGGAGCTTCCTCTGCGGGAGCCTCAGGAACAACTTCTTCCGCTTTCGGTTCCTCTACCGGAACTTCCTCTGCCTTAGCTTCCTCCGCGGGAACCTCAGGAGCAACTTCTTCCGCGGGCGCTTCAGGCGCAACCGTTTCAGCAGCAACATCTTCCTTCTGGTCACTGGTCGCTGATCCCTGACCACTGCTTTCCGTAGACTCTGCAGCATCATTCGTCTTTTCCCTCGGAGCCGGCTCGTAGCCTTTATTGCTCAACGCTATCTTTTTCTGAACACCGTCTATATGGATGATCTTCACAGTTATCCTGTCGCCTGCCTGATAAAGATCTTCCATACGCTGCGAGGGTTCAAGCTGTATCTCGGAAACATGCAAAAGCCCCTCGAGATCTTTCTCGAGTTCCACAAATATCCCGAAATTGGTAATATTAGTTACCACTCCTTCGCATTCCGTATCGGGCTCGTATTTCTGGCTGATCTCATCCCATGGATCCTGCGAGAGCTGTTTCACTCCCAAAGCTATACGTCTGTTCTGCTCATCCACGTTCAGTATCATCGCTTCGATGTCCTCGCCCTTTTTAAGCAGTTCTTTCGGATGGGTTATCCTCTTCGTCCAGGAAAGATCTGAAACGTGCACCAGACCTTCGATCCCTGACTCCAGTTCAACGAAAGCGCCGTAGTCCGTAACAGCGTTGATCCTACCTTTTATCTGGTCTCCTACCGAGTACTGCTGTTCCACCCCTTCCCAGGGATCCTTTTCCAGCTGTTTTATCCCCAGAGAAAGTTTCTGATTATCTTTATCCGTCTTAAGAACAACGGCTTCGACTTCATCCCCGACTTGGAACCTTTCGCTGGGATGACTGTATTTCTTAGACCATGAGAACTCGGATATGTGAATGAGTCCTTCGATGCCTTTTTCTATCTCTACGAACACACCGTAAGGCATTATATTGACTACTTTGCCCTTAACTACCGATGTCTCCGGATACTTCTCTTCTATGTCTTCCCAGGGATTGGGTGTCTGCTGCTTAAGACCAAGTGACACCCTAACGCTTGCCTTATCAAAATCCAGCACTTTTACTTCCAGTTCATCGCCGACTTTTACGACCTCAGTAGGATGGTTAACACGGCCCCAGCTTATATCCGTAATATGGAGAAGCCCTGTAATGCCTCCGCCTATATCCACGAACGCGCCGAAATCGGTTATGTTCCGTACTATGCCCTTGACGGTATCGCCTTTAGAGAGTTCTCCGAGAATAGCCTGCTTCTCTTCCTTACGCTTCTCCTCAACGAGTTCTTTCCTGGAAAGAACTATATTTTTTCTAGGTATATTTATTTTGACGATCTTGAATTCCAGTTTTTCGCCCAGAATGTTATCCCCTCCGCCGAAATCCTGCATCATCGAAAGGCTGGCAGGCAGAAAAGCTTCCATTCCTATATCGACCATGAAACCGCCTCTGACCTTCCTGAACACTTTACCTGTTATGAGGTCTCCCTCCTGGTGGTTATCAACAATATTCTGCCACCCTTTGTGCCTCTTTGCCTTCTCGTGAGAAAGAACTACCATGCCCATGTCGTTCTCTTTTGATTCCAACATGACGTCGATCTCATCTCCTACTTTCAGGTCATCCGAATCCATTATCTCAGACTTCATGACGATACCTTCCGACTTATAGCCGATATCCACCAGGATGTCCTTCTCTCCGACCTGAACGATCGTTCCCTTGAGAAGCTGCCCCTCCTTCATGTCGCAAACGCTGTCCTCATAAAGTTGTGCCAGCTCTTCCTGCAGTTTCTTGTTTTCCATTTCTTTTTCCATTACCCGATCAACTCCTTTTTCCCACACCTTTGATTTTGTATCACTCCAAACGTACGCGGGGAATACAAGATGTGAAGATTTTCGAAAAGATATTGTACCCTTTTTCCCGCAAACATGCAATAATTTTTGTATGTCTTTGTTTTGAAGAGCTTTAGGACGATAAAAACAGGAGGGATACTACATTTTCTCCGCTTTTTCCTTGAGGCAAGATATTTTTTCCATAATAAGGTTACTTATGGCTTCATATTTAACTTTTCCTTTTCCCGGTATCTCGTCAAAGCTTTCCGGATATATCGGGTCTCCGACAATACCTCCCACTCTGGTCCCAACTTTCACCCCTCCCCCTTTGGGAAAGGCCTTGGCTGTGCCATAGGCATAGAACGGGACCACCGGAACTCCGCCCTTGACTATAAGGAACCCTGTTCCTACCTTGGCTTCCTGAAGGCTGCCGTCTACAGACCGTGTACCCTCAGGAAAGATGCCGACCACATGGCCCTTTTTAAGTCTTGAGATCGCTTCCCTCAGGCCCTTTATGCTGTTCTCTCCCCGCCTGACAGGTATGCACCTTACACGTTTGGTCCACTCACCTATAACGGGACCATCAACAAGTTCCTGTTTTACTATAAAATCTACCGGAATGGGCTTACATGCCACGCCTACCAAAGGCGGATCCACAAGACTGGAATGGTTGGACACGATAATGAACGGCGGCGCGGGAAGTTTATCTTTTCCTATTATGCGCATCTTGAACAATATTCTTATTGCTATTTCAAATGCTGACCTGGATAGAAAGTAAAGTATATTCATTATTTAATAAAAGGATATCAGGTGATCAGGATACCAGGTGATCGGGCAACCCGTTTTCCTGGTCCCCAAATATCCTGATGCCCAAATTCTTATTACTTATTATGCCCATTTACGTGGTTTACTATCCTCTCTACTACCTGCTCTATAGAAAGATCCGTAGTGTCCACAAAAACAGCGTCATCAGCTTTTTTCAGGGGTCCCACTTTCCGGGTCTTATCGGCATGGTCTCTTTGCTTGAGGTCATCGGCTACTTCTTCCTGTGTAGCGGGCTGCCCCTTTGCTCTTAACTCAGCCAGCCGGCGGCGGACCCTTTCGTCAAAAGACGCGTCCACATAAAACTTACATCTCGCCTTCGGCAGGACCACGGTACCTATATCCCGACCTTCCATAACAGCCCCGCTCATATCTGACACCATCTGCCTCTGCAAGCTTACGAGGTTTTCTCTTACAGTTGGTATCTTGGCTATATATTTCACATTGACAGTAACTTCCATCTTCCTTATGTTCTCACTCACGTCCTCTCCGTCGAGGATCACGCGTATGGTGCTCGTTTTCCCGTCGGAGGGCAAAAGCTGCAGGTTCATGTCGCCCGAAAGCTGTGTGATACCTTCCTCATCTTCTAAAGACACATTCTTTCTCATGACCTTCAGGGTAAGAGCTCTGTACATCGCTCCGGTATCTATATACACATAACCCAGACCGTCCGCTACAAGTCTGCTGACCGTACTTTTCCCGCTTCCGGCGGGGCCGTCTATAGCGACGGAATCCGAACTTTTAAACAGCTTCATCTCTCACCTTCTTACACATTTTGAGTATCTCTTCCAGGTCTTCTTCTCTATTATTCCGCAGGCTCTTCTCGATTTCCGAAAGAAGTTCCCGCAAACAAGCCACCGAACTCAGAACATTATCCCTATTACTGAGAAAGATATCCTTCCAGAGACGGGGATCGGAAGCAGCTATCCGTGTGGTATCCTTAAAACCTGTAGACATATATTTAAAATATTCCTCTTTCTGAACGCCGGACAGCGCGTATGCCACGATATGCGGAAGATGGCTTGTGAACGACAATATCTCATCATGTTTTTCCGGTGTAGTCACTTCCACATCCGCTCCAATAGCCTGCCATAGCTCTTTTACGCTTTCGATATCCTTCTCCACGGTAGAAGCGCCTTTTGTCAAAACACACAACGACCCCTGAAAAAAACCGGCATCGGAATACTCCACGCCCGCCTTCTCTGATCCCGCGAGCGGATGCCCTCCTACAAAGGAAAATTTGTCGGAAAATCCAGCGGCAGTGTCGACTATGACCTTTTTAGTGCTACCCGCGTCGGTTACAATAGTCGCCGGATCCTTTATCGCGAACGCAAGGCCTTCCAACACCTCATTCTCCGTATGAACGGGCGTAGCTATGATCACTATCTCAGCGCCGGCAGTCGCTTCTTCGTAATTATTTACATATCCTTTAGTAAGAGACTTTCCTTTGATCGCCCTGTCGAGTGAAGACTGTCTTCGGCAAACGCCTATGACTTCTTCCGCGAGAGACCCCTCCATCAGAGCTTTGCCGACAGACCCGCCTATAAGCCCCATTCCGATTATAGTGATGCGCTTGTACTTCATAATAAAAATGATCCTCTTATTTTAGGTTGAGATTAAGGTTAAGAGTTATCGGTGTTTTTCTTAATCTCAATCTTAACCTAAACCTTCTTTGCGCCTAATATCCCGCTATAGCGTCCGCCCCACGGCATGCGCTACTTTGGTTACCTCTATCATCAACTGCTCGAACTTCTCCGGCAAAAGCGACTGGTCCCCATCGGAAAACGCGTTTTCTGGAGATGGGTGTACTTCCACAATAAGGCCGTCAGCACCGGCCGCTATCGCGGCTTTCGAAACGGAGCTTACCATTCCCCACCTTCCGGTACTATGTGAAGGGTCTACCACTACGGGAAGGTGGCTCAATCCCTTAAGCGCCGATATGGCGTTTATGTCCAGTGTGAACCGGGTATAATCCTCAAAAGTCCTTATCCCTCTTTCACAAAGAATAACGTTGGGATTCCCTCCCGCGAGTATGTACTCCGCGCTCATCAGAAACTCTTTTATGGTACTGGCTATACCGCGTTTCAAGAGGACCGGTTTGTCTGTCTTTCCCACTTCTTTTAAAAGATCGAAATTCTGCATATTCCTGGCGCCTATTTGAATAATATCGACCTTTTCCAGAAACATATCAAGAGTCCTAATATCCATAAGCTCCGTGACGACCAAAAGACCTGTTTTTTCTC
>JAVCCB010000002.1 GCA_030765685.1 Candidatus Tantalella remota
ACAAAGCAAATCTTGAGATCTATAGAGATTCTTTGAAAAATAAGGGAACAGTCGACGGGGACATTGAGGATATAAGCCGGTATTTGGGGTTACTCAAGGAAAAGATCTACACCGAAGAACTTTTAGAGATGGACCTGAAGTTCGAGGGTTATAAGTCGGGGGACATAGATTTTAAAGGTTACATTTTATCTTTGCTGGATATGGCTAGGAAGGAAGGTGTTGAGGTAAGTGAGTATCCAAATACATATTTTCTCTCCCAGGCAATGGAAAAAGAGGCCGGCATAGATTTTAAAAAAGCTAACACCCAGAGGAACATACTTATAGATGAACTTAGCAAGCTTCTTCCCTTGAGTATGCTGGAAGACCTTACTGTCAAAACTCTGGAGTTCAGATCAGGGAACCTTTCTCAGAAGGATTTTTACGGATACCTTACATTAATGTCAAAAAGGGTGGGTGTGGATCTTGGGGGTCTTCCGGAGCTTAAAAAATTCATGGAGTACCTTTCGTTATATGAAGCCGCGGACAAGTTCAGTGTAATGAGCGAAATGGACGCTATGGAAGAGAGTATCAGGGGGCGTTTATACGAGAATGATTTGCAGAAAGAGCTGGTAAAACTTTCACGTAGTATGACCCTTCTTGAAAATATGTTCGCCATAAAACTTACCAGGGAAGATTATGAGCGCTATAAAGGAAACGGTGAAGATCTTTCAGCGAAAGATGCAGTGGCTTTTATTGAAAAGGAAGCCCCGCCGCGAGGGATAGATATAAAACTTGCCCAAAGCGTAAATAACCTCGATGTCCGCATAAGGGAAATATCCGGGTTTTACGAATATTCATTCAAAAGGGACGATGTTTTTATTAGGAATATGAAATTCGCTTCCCGGGAAGATAAAGGCGGAAGAAAATACGCGATGCTTATTACGGGGGGCTTCCATTCGGATAATCTCAAAGAACTATTTCGTCAGAACAACATTTCCTATGTGTCCATAATGCCAAATTTTAAGAATTGTGAAGGGTATGAAAGCCCGTATTTCCGTCTTCTGGCCGGCGGGGACGATAATGTTCTTGCCGTTCTGTCCGAAAAGCCGGATTCCAAAAGATCCGCTCTTGCTTTGTATGGTTTTTTCTGCGAGACGTCGGCAATCGTTCTCGGCTCGGAGAAAGTCGATGCCGTAAAAACATGGGTAAAACTCGCGGAAGCCGTTTTCACGCATGATCTTTCAGAAGGCCCCGTCACAGTGGACGGTATTTTTAAGGTAGAACAGGTTCCCTCCGGCATCGAGTATGACACAACTAACAGCCTGCTCCTAAATATAGATGGCAAAAATGTTCTTGTTACGCGTGAGCTTGATAGTGGAACGGGCGTTACGGAAGGGAAAGAACTAAAAGAGGAAGATGAGCTTCGCTATACGTACACCGCAAGTTTCGACCTCGTTATCATATCTCTGTCGAAGATACTGCAAAATTTGGGTCTCACAACCTCCGGGATAACACAGCAGGATATTAATAGGTTTAAGGCTGATTTGTGGAATAGGGCGAAGACGGGTATCGCCGGGAGGTTGGCCGTATTATCGTTAGCCTTTAAATCATTGGATGCCGGCGCCGAAACACTTGCGGTATCGGCATCGGGCGCCGTTCTTGATGCCGGAAGAGAGTTATCGACAGGGTTTCCCTGGAGCCCGTTAATTTTCGGCGCGGGGGTTGTGATTTTTACTGCCGGTGTGATACTCGCGTTGTTCCTTACGGAAAGAGAAGAGTATACTCCATCACGAAGAGGTTTTCTGACGTCGGCTGCTGCTGTTACAGCGGGAGCCGGTTTGGTTTTCGCGGGCCGTGGTACGGCGCTGACATTGTTGGGCCGGATAAAAGAGTTTTTAAAGGTGGATAATTTTGTAGAATTTCCGGTGGTAGACAGCGAGAAAGATCTTGCGGAACTTATGGGTAAAGTCGCAGGTGAGCATTATCAGCGTGAAATTGGCGGATATTGGTATAAAGGGAATGATGGTAAGTGCTATCTAGGTATACAGCGGGTGGGTGGGGTTTCTTCCGTAGGATATACGCAGCCTCCGGATGAAATAATGGACCGGAAAAAGAAAAGTGAGATAAAAGAAGTGGGAGTGTTTCATTCTCATTCGGAAGGCGTGCTTCCTGTTCCGAGCAATTCCGATGTCCTAAATGTTTTCGAGCATCCGTCTTTGCCAAGTTATATTGCGCTTACCCCGGGATATGTTCTTAAACTTAAGCTTAGGGAAGGGGAAGGATGGAGGGAGAATCCGTATGTCCAAATTTTCATGGAGGCTGGCAGAAGGGTTGACACGTATGTAAAAGAGAACGAAGCGCTGTATACCGCGAAAGAAAGAATACTACTGCGTACAATGTTGAAGAGGGCATACTTGGATCACATTCTGGAGGAGTACATACTTAAGCACCTTAGGCGGAAAGAAGAAAAGCATCCGGATAGATATTTCTATGGTCCGAAAAATCAAGGATTGAACGAGGATTCTTTTATAGTTATAGCGGAAAACTTTTTGAGTATTGATTGTACGGGATATGATCATTTCCTCCCGGAAGGGATGATACCAACGGTGAAGAGCTATCTCAAAGATTTTAAATACCACAGAGATTATGTTCTCGCACTGGGCGACGAGGCTCTGAAAGATTTTGAAGAGCATCCCCTGGAAAATTTTATAGAAGATATGAACGCTAAACACAGCAGCTTGTCAAGTGCCGGCGCGGAATACACGTTGCTTATGGGCGCTGCTAGTACGGGAGGCATCAATGAGAGGATGGCCGCCGCAAGAGCAGCCGTGAAAACCATGGAAGAAGAGATCTCGCAGCTCAAAAAGAAGGCAGATAATGCATGGATCGCGATGACAAGCGGCGAAATGGAGCCTATAGATGCCTCTCGGGTCGTACGGGAATATGACATGGCGCGTTCGGAAGTTCCCGATGCCATTCGTGATTTTAGGGATGTTGAAAGGGAAGCCATGGCCGGAAAGGATTATGTTCCGGAGGATATTATTGGATCGGAGGCAACCTTCAAGGATATAGTCCAGACGATCGCAGATAGAGACAAAGAAGGTTTTTTGGAATGGGCGGAGGTTCTTTCCTCCTTAGAAAAAAAGAAGGTCGGCTCCCGGATCACAAGAGATGATCGTAAGTGGATAAAACGACGGCTTTTTGAAAATGGGTATATTCCGACTGTGCTTAAAGATACTGTTGGACCTTATGAGCGTTCTAATTGGAACGATCTTAACAAACAGATGGAAGAATTACTCAAGATCGGTGAGAAGCGACAGGTCATGGCTCATGGTGTTGAGGAGTTTAAGGGAGGGATAGGTAATGTCATTGGTATAATCCTGGATGGCCGAATTGGCAGAAGAGAAGACGATACCGTATGGATAGGTCTTTTGGCTGACGGACCCTCCGACTTGGTGTCCGGGGGGCATGGCCCTTATTATGTTATTGTTAGGCCGGGTATCAGTAATCCGGAGCCTGCCGATAATCATTTAGCATATCTTGTTCCGGACGCTTCCGACAAGGAAGTCCTTATTAAGGTGATCAGGGCTGCGGCAAGACGCGGCGTTATTACTGGGGAATACGCGAACAGCGCCATAGGTAAGATAGCCACTTACAAGGAAGCTCTCGAAGAGTCGGAGCGTATTTTTGCACTTGCGTCCTCGGAGAAGGTCGCTCAGGAGTCCGAAGATGGTGGAGAGATCGTAGCCGGAGCCTCCCACTCGGCCTTGGGCCGTGTCATCCCGAACGTCTCAAGCCTTGCTGTTTTAAGCAATACCTCATTTGGCCCGAACGGGCAGTTCGTAATAGAGGATGGCAAGCTTTTACTGGATAAAGAGATAGATGTACGCCTCATGCCTGGAGATGGTTTAAAGGACTACGAAGGCAACATAATAGAGGATAACGGGGTGGTATTACAGGACAAAGATGGTAAATTCATCATCCTTGTAAGGGCTGGGCCTACTGAGCGCATGAAAGAAGTCCTGCTCCATGAGACCATCGCGTACATTGCATTATCAGGCGGCGTAACAAGCCTCACAAGCGAAACAGACCTCCTCCACTTCATGGCAAAAGCAAACGAAGGCATACTTGGACAAAACAAGCTTACCCAGGAGACCCTTGGATCATATACACCACAGATATTAAGCCCTGAAGCCTACACACAAGCGATCGGGTCCCTTGCCTCCGGACAGGCGCTGGTCGTGGCGGGGACAGGAGAAGACGTTGTGGTTAATAAAATCGTGGGATATTTCGAAAAAGATCCTTTAGGTAAAAATATTCCGAGAGAGACCATTGAGGGCAGTCTGACAACAACCGGAGAGGGGGGGGGTACCTTTGGTTTTGCCGGGCCGGCTGGCCAGGCGCAGCTTGATAGACTGACAAATGATTTTGAACTTTCGGCGCGTGAGAAACTTGCTTCCGGCAACAGGACTTTTGTTATTTACGATATCGGTCCCGGCGAAGGAGATGAGCTTGTGGCTGTTTTGACTCGGCTTGACGCGGCTGTGGGCAAGGTGATGGACGAAATCGGGATGGTCGGAAAAGCTCCAAAATGGCAGGTCACGGTTAATGTGATAGACAAGGATGAAGACAATCTGAATGAAACAAGATCCGTTCTGAATAGCGCCGTGGTATTAGATCTTGAGAATGTTGAGATAAGCCCTGACCCTGGGTTTGAGAAAATAGATGTATTTGACTCATCCGG
>JAVCCB010000029.1 GCA_030765685.1 Candidatus Tantalella remota
CGAAGGGAAACCGTGCGAGCATGCTAGGTGAGCAGAGAAGGTTCCCCGAGCGAAGCGAAGGGAAACCGTGCGAGCATGCTAGGTGAGCAGAGAAGGTTCCCCGAGCGAAGCGAAGGGAAACCGTGCCCAACCAAAGTGAATCTGTGTATAAAAGTTGTATAAAATTGCATACTGTGCGGAATCCAATATTTTTTATTTAACAGAACAATGGAACATCGGAGTAGTAGAGCATTAAGTCGGGCGACAATGTTCTATCGCGGTCCAATGCTCCAATGATCTAATGTTCAGGATCCTGCGGTCGATTTTCAATTTTCAATTTCCATAAACTTGTAGGCACCGTGGAACCTCCACCAATTGTTCCAAGCATGAAGGCGATTTTATATACGAAGTCGGCTTTTTTTGTTTTGTTCAATGGGGAGATCTGTCACCATTTTAGATCTGAGTGGAACCGGAGGTTCGGTCAGGTTCTTTAAGGCCCGAATCGACCATACGGGCGGTGAGTTCGGGTTTTCGGCTTAAAGTGCGTTTTTTGAAAGGGCTCCATAATAATTTTATGATATCCGAGATCTTCATAAAACGACCGAGGGAAAAGAGGAGCTTGAGAGTTTGGATGGGGCGCCTGAAAATTCGGTAGCAAAACAATAACACGTATCCCTTCATCCGCAGGGTATTCAATACTTCGCTGGGTAATACTGTCGGATCGATGTCAGAGCACTTGAACCATTTATTCCAATCCCGATCATCGTCGATGATATTGCGGTCAACATACTCCTTCCACAAAGGGGACCCCCTGTAGGCGCACAGGCGGTTGAAGGCGAATGTGTCCAGTTTGAGCCGTGCAGCGAACCGGAAACTTGAAATAACATCCTGTTTCATTTCATCTGGAGAGCCGATCAGAAAAAATCCATGAACTCTTTCTATACCATGCCGCTTAGCTTCACTGACAGCTCGCTCTATCTGCGCCAGGGTCTGGTTCTTCTTAAGCCTGTCGAGAACCTTTTGCGTGCCCGCTTCCACTCCGAATGCCAGAAATTTGCAGTTAGCCTTACTCATAATAGGAAGTTGATCGACCGCGATCGAATCGACCCGGCCTTCGCAACCCCAGCGAAACTTTAGTTTACGCTTGATGATGCCGGTGCAGATCTCCTTGATGCGTTTACCGTTGAGTAGAAAATGATCGTCGGTAAAGTAGATCGAGCGGTAACCCATATCATATAACTGTTGCATTTCTCCCAAGACATGTTCGGCGGAACGGCAGCGCACTTTATTCTGCAAAAGGAGAGGGATAGTGCAGAAGATACAGGAATGGGGACAACCCCTTGAAGTCTGTATGGTGCAAAACTTTTCCAGGGATAGAACGGCGGGAACATCAAGAGGCAATGACTCGATGTAATCGATAGGAAGGCTGGTCCTGTCAGGGTAAGGGAACCGGTCCAGATCCTGTAAAAGCGGACGAGCCGTGTTCTTAATGATCTTGCCTGCATTGCGCCAGACAAGCCCCGATACCGAAGATGGATGATTGATATTGTTCAAGTAATCCGGTAGGAGTTCTTCACCTTCTCCAACCCCCACGCAGTCTATGTAAGGGCAGTCCTTCAAAATGTTTTCTGAATTTATGGTGGCAAATGGCCCTCCGACGATAATGGGGGTCATTGGTTTTTCAAGCTTTAGCTGTCTGGCTACGTTCTGAACTTCCGGATAGGTAGTGGCGGAGAGAAAAGAAAGAGCGATGACGTCAGGCCGTTCTTTCACCATGGCTTGCGCGATATGCTCAAGCTTCATTTCCGGGTGGCACATGTCAAACATCCGCGCTTGGTGACCGTGTTGGCGCAGAATTGGAGCGAGGACTTGGATGCTGAGCGGCGGGAATGCCATCACTTTGATCCGCTTATTCTGGGATCGCGGTTTGTCCAGCTCATCAGGGAATAAGCGGTAGAAGTTTTTATCTCTGATGTAGACCAGGAATACATTCATAAAAAATTACACACAGAGAACAATCGAATCTTCATACAATCCTAGCCTTCCCTTTTATTGTATTAATTAAAGTTTATTTCTACTATGCTTTTTGTAGTTCGTTGCTATTGATGGAAGGGTATTGTATCACTTAAAATACGATTGACCATATATAAAAGATCTCTTCCAAATAACCAGGGCCGAGCTTACACAATTTACAAATGATTATTTAGTGCCCAAACCGTGCGAGTTTACGAGGTGAGCAGAGAAGGTTCCCCGAGCGAAGCGAAGGGAAACCGTGCGAGCTTAGCAGGTGAGCAGGTAAGGTTCCATGAGGCGAAGCCGAGTGAAACCGTGCGAGCTTAGCAGGTGAGCAGGTAAGGTTCCATGAGGCGAAGCCGAGTGAAACCGTACGAGTTTACGAGGTGAGCAGGTAAGGTTCCATGAGGCGAAGCCGAGTGAAACCGTACGAGTTTACGAGGTGAGCAGGTAAGGTTCCATGAGGCGAAGCCGAGTGAAACCGTGCGAGTTTACGAGGTGAGCAGAGAAGGTTCCCCGTAATAATATAAAAATGAATGTAGGGAAACCGTGCCCATCTAAAGTGAATATGTGTATAAAAGTTGTATAAAATTGTATACTGTGTGGAATCTAAAATTTTTTGTAAATAAATAAATTATAACATAAGTGCTATAAAAATGATAACTGCTGAATCTGACCGAATGCCGACGAAGTCCGCCGTAGCCAGATAATATGCAAATAGTTAGGCGAAGGAGGAAGGCATGAGGACACCGTGTTATGCCTTAACACTATCCTTGCAGGAGCCCGGAGCATTGGACGAAGTCCAAGCGGACGGAAATGTCGTGTAGGGCGTAATGATCCGATGAGCAGGAGGAGCATAGCCTGGAACGACCCGGCACGGTCTATTCTCGATTTTCAATTCTCATAAACCTGGAGGTGCCGGGGATCTCCCATTCGCTTAGCTCGTTCTCGATTACCCGGAAGCACCTCCACTAGTTAAAAATAGAAGTTCCAAGTCGTTGAAGTATAACGGTTTGGGGCTTTTTGTTTTTGTGGGCATTACGATTGTTTCCAAAAGGAGTCAATCAAGAGTAAGGTATTCTAACCCATGGAAAAGCTATTAACTGTTAAAGATCTTTGCGAATACTTGCAAATAAGCCAGGCGTTGGTTTATAAGTGGGTTCATTATAGCTATATCCCTTATATTGAGATTGGGGGAGTAGTGAGGTTTAGTAGAGATAAGGTAGAGAGGTGGGGTGAGGCGAAGGCAAGCAGGGGGGCATATAAAACTGATATAAACATTGACAATCTCTCAAAATGGGTTAATATAAGTTAATATAGGTTAATATGAGTTAAAATAGCAGAAAGAGGTGAGAGTATGGTGGGTAAAAATCAAATTTTGACCACACAGGAATTAGCAGACTATATGAGATTAAATGAAAAGACTATCCTAAAAATGGCACAGAAAGGCGAGCTTCCCGGCGTAAAGGTAGGAAGTCAGTGGCGGTTTCATTTAGGGGTGATAGATCGATATATTCAGAAAGATATTATGCATACCCCCGACGGGGAACTAGATAGCATTCTTAAAACTACAAATCACTTGATCCCTTTATCAAGACTTTTTGATAAGCCTTTAATAAAACTCGACATGAAGGCAAAAAATAAAGAAGAAGTTCTTAGTGAAATGGTAGAGATTGTTGATGTGGCTGGAATCATATCTGATAGAAAACAACTTTTAGAAGAATTGAAGTCTCGGGAGGAGATGCTAAGCACAGCTGTTGGGAATGGTATTGCTATTCCGCATCCAAGGAAACCAAACCCCACCTGGTTTAAAAGACCAAATATTCTTATGGCTAGGTCAGAAAAAGGTGTAGATTTTGATTCTCCGGATAATGAAAAAGTACATTTGTTTTTTATGACTTGCGCTCCGAATATGATGGTTCACCTTAGATTGATGGCAAAGATTTCCAAGTTGCTCCATATCGAAGGTGTCATTGATGACTTTATGCAGGTATCCAAAAGCGATGAAATAATACGTTTACTTTTAGAGATGGAAAGAAAACATCTTTTTCCATTGGAAGTAGTTTAAAGGGGAGAACGGCATGATCGATATAAGCCAGTATTTGAATTCCCAAAGCATGGTGCCTGAATTGAAGGCCTCCACCAAAGAGGGGGCGATAAAACTTCTTATTGAAAAAATTTATCAGGAGCCAGGCGGTGATGATATTGCTGTGTCCAAAGACGAAGCGTATAATTCAGTGATGAACAGGGAGTCTCTGCAGAGTACGGGGATAGGGAATGAGCTGGCGTTTCCACATGCCAGGATAGAAGGATGGGGAGAGTTCAGGCTGGCAATGGGAGTGCTAAGGGATGGCGTGGATTTTAACTCCTTAGACGGAAATCCTGCTAAGTTTATCTTTCTCATGATATCTTCACCGGAGCAGCCCTATATGATACTACAGGCCATGGCCGCGATCATTCGGTTTATCGGGGATATGGGGCCAGAAGGGGAGATACTGAGTAATTCCATAAAAATAGACAGAATACTCAACATTATGCAGAAAAAGGAAATAGAGGCAACGGAACACGTCCTTGCTTACGATATAGCCAGGCCGGTAAAGGATTTTGTGACATTAAAAACCCCCATTGAAGACGTTACCCAGAAGATGCATATTAAACGGATCAGTATATTGCCTGTAGTCCAAGACGATAATAGATTTTACGGGGAGATATCCTGCCATGATATTTTCACGTTTGGCATGCCCGATTTTTTCAGGCAATTGCAAACGATCTCTTTTGTTAAGCATGTAGATCCCTTCGAGAAATATTTTAGCATTAATAAAGGGCTAAGGGTTGAGGATTTGGGGCTTAAAGAGGGAACGGGGATTAAAAAGGACAGTACGCTGCTTGAAATAGTCTTTGAGCTGGCAGTAAAGAAGAAATCAAAATTATTCATGTTGGAAGATGACAGGACTTTAGCCGGGGTTATAGACAGATTTTCTATAATCGATAAAATATTATTTTTTTAAAAAGGGACGCAGATAAAAAATGAAAGCGATAGCATCTATTGCGGTTTTTGTGGCGGCTTATTATTTTATAGCGTCAGAGAAAGTAAATAAGACCATTGCTGCGGTTCTGGGGGCTTCAATCGTGCTTTTGCTGGGCCTGGTAACTTTCGAGGAGGCCGTTCTGGCTGTAGATTTCAATGTTGTTTTTCTTCTTGTCGGCATGATGACAAGCGTGTATATATTGTCTAAGACCGGATTCTTTGAATGGATAGCGGTAAGCGTTGCAAAATATGCGAAAGGAGAGCCCTGGCTTATCATGGTGCTTCTCCTTACAGTAACAGCAGTTCTTTCAGCGTTTCTGGATAATGTCACAACTATTATTATGCTTGTCCCCGTAACGATCCTCATAACTCAGTTGCTGGAAATTTCACCTGTTCCTTTTGTTGTTATGGAGGCAATAGTGTCGAATATTGGGGGGACATCGACCCTGATAGGAGACCCGCCGAACATTATTATCGGATCTCAGGCAGGCCTTTCATTTAATAGCTTTCTGGTTCATCTGGGTCCGGTGGTTCTCGTTGTTTTTATTGTGTTTATGGTGACCCTTTATTTTATTTTCGGTAAAAAATTTAATGTTCCGGAAGAAGTTAGGATGAGGGTAAAAGAAGCTATACCGCATCTGGCAATAGTCGACAAAAAAATGATGATCCGTTCTCTTTCGATCTTTGCTTTGATTTTTCTGGGTTTTTTATTGCACGATATGATGCATGTAGAAGCCGGCGTAATAGCTTTGGGTGGAAGCATGTTAATGCTTCTTGTTTGTAGATCGGAAAGCGAAGATGCCTTCATGAGCGTCGAGTGGGGAGTAGTGTTCTTTTTTATAGGTATGTTCATAATGATAGGGGCTTTAGAGGCGAACGGGGTAATGGCCTGGATAGGGTATCACATAATACATTTAGCCGGTAAAAACCTTTTTCTTGTATGTATCGTGGTGTTGTGGGGCTCCGCTATCTTTTCATCACTTTTAGATAACATTCCATTTGTGATAACGATGGTTCCGATCGTAAGGCAATTTGTTATATATTTTTCGCAGGCATCAGGAATTGTTGACCCCGTAGCCATACAAATAGAGATCGCTCAACCTCTCTGGTGGTCTCTTGCCTTAGGAGCTTGTTTGGGAGGTAACGGCACATTGATCGGGGCCTCAGCGAATATAGTAATGGCACGCATCAGTGAGAAAAACAATTATCCGATTACTTTTATGCGGTTCTTTAAGTACGGGTTTGGGTTTATGATCCAATCGATGATAATTTGTACATTGTATATATGGGTAAGATATTTTTTAGGTAAATAAATGAAGGAATAGAGAGCCATGGCAAAGAGTTCCAAAATTAGAGAGTGGTTTGGGGGTGAAGGAAAAAAGAAGATAGGACCGTCAGCAGAGGAATGGCTCAAGTTCACAATAGCAGATTTGAAAAATAGAATAAAAATTGCAAAGGCACTAGGCCGTGTCGAAGCAGAAGAGCGGCTTTGCGAGGAGCTGGAAGTATCGCTTCAAGAATGCAGCAAGAAATAAACATCTATTTTTTTAATGCAATTTTGTAACAGGAGGGTGATAAAAATGGAGAGCACAATATCGCCTATGTTTATACTTCTTTTGATGGTAATTGGGCTGTCATCCATAATCTCGTTGCTGGTAGCTACTCAGTCCGGGTTTCAGTTCAAAAGAGAACTGAAAGAAACTGACGGAGAATTGGATATAAGAATGGCGAATCTGAAAAGTAAGAGGAAGATAGATAAACAACTTTTTGAACATGGTGGAGTCATATAAAATGTCAAAAATAAATGGTGATTGGAAGATATTTTCTGACAAAATAGTGTTAGCTACTATTTGTGGTTCCGTTTTTCTATGTGTGATTTCTTAGATTGGAGAGTTTGTTGATCTATCGAATCTTTTGTTCGGAGCTCCAAGAACCCGGTTTAATTGGCATGAAGCAATAGTGGAAACGATATTGATCTTGATCATAGGTATTTTAACTACGGTGGTAACTATAAGGAACATTATTCTTAAAAACAAAGCAAAGGACGAATTGAATAAAATTTATATTAAAGAGGTTAAAAGGAATATAGAAGTACATGAAATAAACGAGTTAAAAACTAAATTTTTGGGAATTGCCGCACATGATCTTAGGGGGCCACTTGCAATGACTAAGACGGCCATGGAGGTTATAAGGGATGCCCTATCTGTTGGGGATACCAAGAGGGTGACGAAGTTTATGGAAATCATAGAGCGCAAGGTTAGTGACATGAAAGATTTAATCGATGATTTTTTAGATGTGACAAAAATAGTCAGTGGCTAGCTAGTATTGAGTAAACTAGAGGGGGATTATATTGAATTCATAAAAGAAGTTCTAGAAATGGACTCTTTAATAGCAAAGAGAAGAGGAATAAGTGTCGATCTAAGGGTTGAAGGAGTCATACCTAGAGTTTATTTTGATAGGAAAAGAATGCAGCAGGTAATTAACAACCTTGTGGAGAATGCTATCAAATATTCATATAATGATTTTGCGGTATGTGTAGAAATAAAGAGGACTGATGAAATGGTTATGACGGGGGTTGTTGACCAGGGGTTGGGCATTCCAAGCAGGGAGCGTAGAAAGCTTTTTAGGGAATTTCAAACAACAAGAATAAAGCCTATGGGTAATGAGGAGCAAATAGGATTGGGTTTATCCATAGCACAAAAAATAGTAAGGCTACATGGGGGAGAAATCGGATTCCGAAGCGAACTAAATAAAGGATCTACATTCTATTTTACTCTACCTGTTTGACGAAGAGTAGTTATGAAACGAACGTATAGTGAAAAATATTTTAGGGAATAGGTGATGTTTTATGTTTAAGGTGGGCGAGCTAGTTATGCATCCGGCAAATGGGATATGCAGGATTGTAGGGATAAAAGAGGACAGCATGTTAGGGGGCGAGAGGGTGTATGTTCTTAAACCCAGAGAATCCTCATGTGGTAAATTCTCCATTTTTATACCTTGCAGCAAATCCAGGAAGGTAGGTATTCGTAATTTGCTTGGGTCAAAAGAAATTGATGACATTTTACGTATTTTATGGAGTAAAACAAAGGACGTTGATAATAGCTATAAAGATAAGAACATTTTACGAGAAATAATTAAGACTGGCGATATCTATAGAGTTGCTCATGTTATTCGTAATTTGGAAAAGGATACTAAAACAGAGCTTCCGAAAGAAATTAAACCTTTAGTATCTGGTGTAAAAATGAAGCTTGTTGATGAAATTGCATATGTTAAAAAGATTTCCGAACAGAGAGCAAATGACCTGATTGAAAATAGTTTAATGAAGAATAGGTAGTGCCTCCTTTAGTGTGAACATCATAATCCTCTTGTGCCCAAACCGTGTGAGTTTAAGAGTTGAACAGGTAAGGTTCCCCGAGCATCAGCCAAAGGCTGAGCGGAGGGCAACCGTGTTATTTTTCTTTGATACGCTTACAGGTTCCCCGTAATAATATAAAAATGAACGTAGGAAAATGGTGCCCATCCAAAATAAAAGATAACGCTGTTTTTATGGATACAATAATGCAGCAGAACCAAAGTGTTTTACAAACAAGGTTTTTGCCAGGAGATGGTCATGCCAAAGAATACCTTTGAAGATGCTTATTCTGAATCTATTAGTCTACTTAAAAGTCTGGTAGCTTCAGATGAATATAATTCAATAGGGTTCTTTGCTTCTTCTCTCGCGAAAGATAACTACAAAAGGCTTTTTACAAGGGACGCTTTCTGGGTGGGGCAGGCCGCCCTTTTAAGCGGAGATGCAGACCTTCTCGATGCGTATGACAACAGTCTGTCGACCCTTCGGGCGCATCAGAGAAAAGACGGAGCTATTCCCAGCAATGTTTCATGTGATGGACAGGCAAGTTACGGGATAATAAATCCGCGCGTCGACCCTACGACATTATACATACTTGCGTGTACGCAGCGTTACAAGATCAGTAAAGATAAAAGTATTATCGACGGATACTTGGATTCTCTTGAAAAAGCGCTGAGATATCTTTCCGATACCTGGGAGAACAGGAATCTTAAGATACTGTATATACCGCGGGCGGGTAACTGGGCGGATGAGTATTTGCAGCGGGGATACGTTCTTTACGACGAGGTATTGTGGTATCTGGCGTTGCGTGAATATGCCGATATCCTGGATGCCGCAGGGATCCGGGGCTCTGAGCGTTTAAGGGAGAAGTCCGAGCATGTAAAGGAAGTTATAAGGACTAAGTTCTGGATAAAAAATCTCAATAAACGGAACGACGAGATATACAGGAAGCTTTTAAAGAAATTTGACTTCAATAAAAACGGGTATTTTATACATTTCTTTTACGCGAAAGGCAAGACTCGTAAGACTCTAAGTAAAGCGCGCGGGATATTTGACGCTTTCGGGAACGTTCTTACGCTTTTGGCGGGAGTAGCTGCTCCTGAGCAGTCAGAAAATATAGTCTCTTTCATTAATGAGATATCGGTTAATAAATACCCTCTTATCCCGGCACACTATCCGTTTTTTGGAGAAGAAGTATTCAAGTCGCAGAAACTCCACCAGTACAGGTTCAAAGAATACGTCGGGCATTATCATAATGGAGGGTTATGGCCGTGGTATACGGGACTATACGTGGCTTTTTTGTCGGGGGCCGGTCGGCGTGAAGAGGCGCTTCGCTTTCTCGGAGGTATACGAAAGGCCAATAAGGCTCGAAAGAAAGGAATGAACTTTTGCGAATACCACGTAAGTAAAAGAGCGACCAGCAGGCTGATAGTGCGCAGGAAGGAAGGGGTGGATCTGTATCTTTCTATGCGATTGAGCAGGATCATTGGGAAGAGAAGGTCCACCGTAAAGATGCACTACGGTACGCGCAACATAAACGCAGAGAACAGTATCGTAATAAGAAGCCTGCTGGTTCCGGAAAATGAAGAGTTGAGGTTAAGTGTGATAGGTCCGGACGCCGAGGATGTTCTTTATGAGATATGTGGGATAGGGGATAACGCGGGAAAGTGTTTTGAGTGCCGGGGCATTACAGTCACCGGGATGGAACCCGGTGGGACCCCGCATCTGGGCGTGAGCGCGGCGGCATATATAATAGGACACAAGGCTTATTTTGATAACAAGGTTTTGTTTCAAACTCTATAGGATCTTTAACCTGGCAGGATCTAACGGGGCTTAAAAGCGCGGGGCAGGTGCTGGTGCTCGCGTTTGGTAGCGTAGCGGGGGCGATTAGGCGAAAGGCAAGAGGCGAGAGGCGAGAGGCAAAAGAGATAGTCGACGGACCACAAACGACAGACCACCTGTCAGATCAAATCCAAATGTCAAAATCCAAATGACAAATGAAATCGAAATGACAAAACCCAAAAGTAGCGTTCCTTTAGGATTTTGGATTTTTATGATTCCTTTGGATTTTTGGCTTAGGATTTTGGATTTAATTTTCTACTAAAATCTAGCATTGAACATTTTTCCCATATCTGTCTCCTTGTTGTATGGTGAAAACCTTAAGCTCTAATTATACTTCCTTTTATGACTCTTTGCAAAAAGATTGACTGGGTCGCGGGCTGAAATTCGGGGATACATTGATAGTGATAAACATTTTGTCCATTGTTGGTAGGTTACGTTTTTGGAATCGTTAGAGGGTTTGCGGTTGGGGCTGAACCATAACGCGTCAATATTAGATTTCTCGACTACGTGCTCTTTGGGGCACTCCGCTCGAAATGACAGAAGTGCTGTTATCCCGAGCGACCCCTGCTGCTGCCTTGCGCAGCAAAGCGCGGGGGGAGTCAAGGGATCTAAGAGGCGTCCCGGGGTTAACCGTCACCCTTTAACGATAGACGATTCTATAGACGTAACCCTTTAACGTGAACCGAGTCCGTCCCTGATATCTCAATTACCCGATGCCCTGTACTTCTTCCCTTTATGTGATAAAATAATCCCCTATTGGAGAGGGCAGGATATAAATGATAGTTTTACAAAACATAAAAAAAGAATACGGTGATCAGCTTCTGTTCGAGGAAGTTACTTTAAATATAGATCCCGGTGAACGTATAGGTCTTCTGGGCAGGAACGGGCACGGGAAATCGACTTTGTTCCGGATGATCGCGGGGGAAGAGAGCGCGGACGAAGGCCGGATAATCATACCGAAAAAATATAACATAGGGTTTCTTCATCAGGAAATAGATTTCAGCAGAGATGTTATATTGGATGAAGTCTGTAGCATGCTTCCTGAGGGCCAGGAGACCGAACGCTGGAAAGCCGAGAAGATATTGTCTGGCCTGGGGTTTACGGAAGAAACCATGTTAGCTGATCCGTCTACTCTTTCCGGAGGATTCCAGGTAAGGGTCGAGCTCGCGAAGGTCCTGGTCTCCGAGCCGGATATGCTGCTGTTGGATGAGCCTACAAACTTTCTGGATATAGTATCTATACGGTGGCTGGAAGGGTTCCTGAAAAAATGGAGAGGTGAGCTTATGGTAATAAGCCACGACAGGAACTTTATTGACAGTATTACCACGCATATCGTAGGGATACACAGGCAAAGGTTGAGGAAAATATCCGGGACGACCACCAAATATTATGACCAGATCTCAATGGAAGAAGAGGTGCACGGGAAACAACTGGTAAACGATCAAAAGAAACGAAAGCAGATAGAAGAATATATTAACAGTTTCAGGGCGAAGGCCAGGCGTGCCAAATCCGTCCAGTCGAGTATCAAGAGGCTTGACCGGATGGGCAACCTTGATAGGCTGGAGTATATAGGGTCAGTTTCTTTCAGATTTAACAGCGCTCTTTTCCGGCCGCCGGTCGTGATGGAGTCCAGGGGGGTAACGTTCTCGTATGATGGCAGTGAGCCGTATCTGATAAAGGATCTTAGCTTTACCGTAGAACGCGGAGATAAGATATGTATAGCCGGGCCTAACGGGAAAGGAAAAACCACTTTAGCTAAACTTTTAACGGGTCATATGGCACCTGTAAGCGGAGAAGTCGTGACTAATCCGCAGGTACAAATAGCATATTTCGAGCAGGGTAATATAGCGAAACTGGATGATTCGAGGACGGTAGAGGAAGAAATGAGGATCGCTGCCGGCGCCGGAGACAGAGGATACTCGAGGGATATTTGCGGTGCGATGATGTTCTCAGGCGACAACGCGCTTAAAAAGATATCTGTTCTCTCCGGTGGAGAAAGGAGCAGGGTGCTTTTAGGCAAGACGCTTCTCTCTCCCGCGAACCTTCTGGTACTTGACGAGCCCACGCATCACCTGGATATGGTCACGTGTAACGCGCTTTTTGACGCGATAAATGATTTTGAGGGAGCGGCATTCGTCGTTACCCATGATGAATATTTTCTTCAGAGAGTCGCTACAAAGCTTATAATTTTCCTGGAAGACCGTATAGTCGTTTATCCCGGAACATATTCCGAGTTCCTTGAGCAGGTGGGATGGAACAGCTTCACGCAGGATAAAGACAGCGATGTTGAAGAGGGGAAAAGCTCTTCCAATAAAAAAGAAAGCAGAAAAGCCCGCGCCGAGTGGCGGAGAAAAAAAGAAAAGGTCATCGCGCCTTTAGAGAAAAAGTTGAAGAAGCTCGAAGATTTTATAGGGAAGTATGAAACTCTTCATAAGGAAATGACAGAGAAGATCGTTGAAGCGTCCTCTGCGCAGGACGGCGCTCTTATACAGAAGATGGCGAAAGATATTCACCAGAACCAGAAAAAGATCGATACGCTTTACGCGGACCTGGAAGACACCATGAACGAATATGAAGAGGTAAAAGCGGCGTTTAAAAGCGAGCATGGAGAACAAGTTTAGGGGTTTTAATGAAAAATATTTTTAAAGATATTCCAAAAGAGTTGAAAGAAGAACTTTTTGAGACTATTCTTGATGGCGATAGAGTGAGGATCGAGAGGATAGTCTCCGAAGGACAGGCTACGCCCGCCGGTGAGTGGATCCAGCAGGAAGAGGCAGAATGGGTTATCTTGCTTTCCGAAGAAGCTGAACTTTCATTTGATGACGGTGCGCCTAATGAGAAGATGTTGCCCGGGGATTATATTTTTATTGAAGCCGGGCGTCGTCATAGGGTTGAGTGGACAAGTCGCGATAAACAAACTGTATGGCTTGCGGTTCATCGGACGGCGTGATGAGAGCTTACGGTTAAAAGACACGGTTATAGTAAAGGAGTTGTGCGGTCAGATGGGTTATAAAGAGATCACATTAAATTTGCCGACTGATTATTCTGATGATCAGATCAGGGAAAAAATAGAAAAGAAGCTGAATGTAAAAGAGTTTTCATGGCAGATAAAGAGAAAAAGTCTTGATGCCAGGAAAAGGGGTAACATCCACTGGCAGGTTTTGGTGTCCGTATCGGCGGAACGCATGGCAGGAGAGGTTCCCCCGGTATTACCGTCTTTGGAGACTCCATACAGGAAAACTAAAGAAAAGGTCCTGGTCGTTGGAAGCGGCCCGGCCGGATTTTTCTGCGCTTTTGTCCTTCAAAAAGCGGGATTTAATACTACCCTGATCGAAAGAGGTGCTGAGGTCAAAAAAAGGACCGCGGGTGTAAACAAATTCGAGGAAACGGGAGAGTTTGATCCTGCCGGCAATTATGCTTTTGGAGAAGGCGGCGCGGGGACTTTTTCTGACGGAAAGCTTACTTCCAGATCCAAACATATATCTCTGGAAAGAGAGTTTGTAATAGACAGCTATATCGATGCCGGCGCGCCGGAAGAGATCAAGTATATGGCGCACCCGCACCTCGGAAGTGATAACCTGAAAAAAATAGTAGAAGTACTCAGGAAACAGTTCCAGGATATTGGCGGTACGGTGCTTTTCGAAACATTACTGGAAGATATAAAGATCAAAGATGGAAAAGTATGTGAAGCGAGAACGACCAAGGGAGAAATAGAAGCGGATAAGTTTGTTGTCGCGTCGGGGCACTCCGCCTATGAGACATACAGGATGCTGATAAAAAACGGGGTAAAGTTCCGGACAAAGAATTTTGCTTTAGGTTCCAGGGTGGAGCATCCTCAAGAGGTTATCAATGAAGCCCAATGGGGAAAGAAAAGTTTGAAGGGAGTCAAAGCTGCGGAGTACAGGCTCACTTCGGCGGGAAGCGGAGGATTTCCCGTGTACACGTTTTGCATGTGCCCCGGAGGGAGGGTCATTCCTTCTGCCGCGTATGGCAATACGAACATAGTGAACGGTATGAGTTTCTACAACAGGGATGGAAAGTTCTCGAACGCGGCTTGTGTGGCGGGTATCGATCTTGGCCGTTTGACGGGCCGGGAAGTCTCCCCCCTGGAAGCTCTTGATTGGCTGGAAGATCTTGAGAAAAAGTTTTATGAATATTCAGGCAGCTTTAAAGCTCCATTCTGCACGATCAAAGATTTTATTGAAAGAAAAGAAAATAACGGTACATACCAGACAAGTTATCCGCTGGGATTGGAACCCGCCGCCTTATGGGATCTATTGCCAAAAGAGGTTGCGTGTTCTATAGCTGAAGGGCTTAAGGACTTTAGTAGAAAGATGAAGGGTTTTGATTCAGGTATCATCCTTGGGCTTGAAAGTAAGAGTTCATCTCCGATACAGGTTGCCAGGGAAAGTAACGGTCGTTGCTCTGACATTGAAAACCTGTATGTCGTCGGAGAAGGCAGCGGCTGGTCCGGTGGTATCATATCAAGCGCAGCCGACGGTATAAAAGCCGCACTGGACATCATGAGGATCTAGATAAAGTCCCCTCCACGTTTATCCGACTACACATTCAAACATATTCGAAACCGAAAGGTTATGGTCTTACGTGTGAAATAAATCACTCGTAATGAATAATGATATATTATGTAACCCTTTTGTTTTCAAGTAGATACTGAATGTATTCAAAAATATGGAAAATATACGAAAAAAAGTGCTTGACAAACCCTGCGAATGTGCTATATTGGTGAAATAATTCACAAGTGGAGGACAAATGGATATATCAAACAACTCAATTGAAAGGTTATGCAGGGTTTTCGGGTATCTTGATATACTGGAGAAGAAGGATGTTGAGTTTGTTTCATCCATGGAGTTAGCGGAGGCGATGGGGAGTGCCGCTCATACTGTAAGAAAAGACATCAGCATTCTCAACATAACCGGGTATACAAGAAAAGGGTATCCGGTCAGTTCTTTAAAAAAAGATCTCGGTAACAGGCTAAATCTTAATAAGACCCGGAAAGCTTGTATTGTCGGCCTGGGGCGTCTTGGAAGCGCTTTACTTGATTATGAAAAATTTCAGGAAGACGGATTTGAGATCGTGGCCGGGTTCGACAGCAGCGTGAACAAACTTGAGCGCATACGCACTGACATCGAAGTGTTTCCGATGAGTTCTTTGAAGGAGATGATCGTAAGTAAAAGAATAGAGCTTGGTATCATTGCCGTACCGGCAGAGAATGCTCAGGCCGTAGCGGACAGACTTGTAGAAGCCGGAGTGAAAGGAATGTTGAATTTTTCACCGACTAAAGTTACCGTTCCGAAAGAGATAGTCAATGTGAATATGGATTTTACGAATGCTTTGCGGCTTATTGCCGCTAAACTGAACAAATGATCAAATTAAAAAGGGAGGATATCATGGGTAGAATATATAATTTCAGCGCGGGACCGGCAATGCTGCCGGAGGAGGTATTAAGGAAAGCGGCGTCGGAACTTCTTGACCATAAAAAAAGCGGCATGTCGGTTATGGAGATGTCGCACAGGGGCGCGGAATACAAGGCTATAATCGAATCGGCCGAAGCGACCTTGAGGGAGATAATGGGAATACCGGAGAACTATAAGGTCCTGTTCCTTCAGGGCGGAGCGTCTTTACAGTTCGCTATGGTTCCGCTCAACCTTATGACTAAAACGAAGAAAGCCGATTACGTGAATACCGGCCAGTGGACTAAGAAGGCCATAGCCGAAGCGAAAAAGTTCGGAGAGGTGAGCGTGGTAGCTTCCAGCGCGGATGACAACTTCGCGAATATACCCCAGCTGGATCCGGCGACGTTCGATAAAGATGCCGATTATTTTTATATCGCGTCTAACAACACCATATATGGAACTAAATATGCCGTGATACCGGATACCGGAGATGTTCCGCTGGTCGCGGATATGTCTTCGAACATACTTTCTGAGGAACTGGATGTCTCGAAGTATGGGATCATTTTCGCGGGAGCGCAGAAGAACATAGGCCCGGCAGGTGTGACAATAGTGATCGTACGGGAAGATCTTATAGGGAAGGCGCCTGAAGGCATACCGATTCTTCTTGATTACAAGACACACGCGGATGCCGGCTCTATGTACAATACGCCGCCCACATATGCCATTTATATGGCGGGTCTTGTCTTCGAGTGGCTCAAGGAAAACGGCGGGATAAAAGTGATGCAGGAAATAAATGAAAAGAAGGCGAACCTTCTTTATGACTTCCTGGACAGCTCCGATCTTTTTTCGGCATCGGTGGAGAAAGAGCACAGGTCGATCATGAATGTTCCCTTTGTTACGGGAGATGAAGATCTGGACGCGAAGTTCATAAAGGAAGCCTCGGCCAAAGGGCTTAAGACGCTCAAAGGACACAGGACAGTAGGCGGGATGAGGGCCAGTATTTATAATGCTATGCCGCTCGCCGGTGTTGAGGCTCTTGTAGATTTTATGAAAGAATTCGAAAAAGCAAACGCTTAAAAACGGAAAATACAGGAGGTATATAATGAAAAAAATACTCAGTCTTAACAAAATAGCAAAAGAAGGGTTGGATCTGTTCCCTTTGGACAAATATGAGCTTGGCACAGAGATCACTAATCCCGAAGCCATACTTCTGAGAAGTTTCAAGATGCACGATATGGATCTTCCGGAATCTCTTCTGGCTGTCGGGCGCGCGGGAAGCGGGGTCAATAATATCCCAATAGATAAATGCGCGGAGAAGGGGATAGTTGTTTTCAATACTCCGGGTGCGAACGCGAACGCGGTTAAAGAACTCGCGATAGCCGGGCTTCTTCTGGCGTCACGTGATATAGCTAAGGGAATAGCTTATGCCGAGACGCTCAAGGGAAAAGGCGATGAAGTGCCCGGTCTTGTCGAAGCAGAGAAAAAGAATTTCGCCGGCCAGGAGGTAAAAGGGAAGATTTTGGGCGTCATAGGCTTGGGGAAAATAGGCGTAATGGTCGCGAATAGCGCGATGGGCCTTGGAATGGAAGTTGTCGGATACGATCCCTTTATCTCGGTAGACTCGGCCTGGGGGCTTTCCAGGGCTGTGCAGAAAGCCGAAGGGCTTGATTCGCTTTTTGCCAAGTCGGACTATATCACCATACACACGCCGCTTATCGACGAGACGAAAGGTCTGATAAGCAAGGAAAAGATCAAGCTCATGAAAAAGGGCGTAAGGATACTTAATTTTTCCAGAGGCGGGATAGTGAACAACGACGACCTTAAAGAGGCCATCACCGAAGGTATCGTGGCAAAATACATAACGGATTTTCCGGATGACGAGGTCTTGAACATGGAAAATGTCGTCGCGATACCTCACCTGGGAGCCTCGACGGAAGAAGCCGAATCTAATTGCGCCGTCATGGCGGCCAACCAGGTCAAAAACTTTCTGGAAAAGGGTAATATAAAAAACTCTGTCAACTTTCCGGACAGTAAGCTTGAGCGGAGCTCTGATTTTCGTCTGCTTGTCATGAACAAAAATATTCCGAATATGGTAGGGCAGATATCAGCCATACTCGCGAAGGCCGACATAAACATCCTGGAGATGCTCAACAAAAGCAAGAACGATTACGCGTATACCATCATAGATGTAGAGCCGCAGCCTGATGAAAAACTGATAGAGAAGATCTACTCTATAGAAGGAGTAGTGAAGGTGAGGTCGCTGGTTCTTTGATAAACAAAAAAAGCCAGATACTATCCTGACGGGAGTATCCGGCTTTTTTATGTGTACTATTCTGAGATTGTGATCCCGTTATCCTCCAGGAATTTTCCGAATTCGATGTCGACTTCCTGTATGTGCTTTACGAGCCAGTTGATCATGAACGTGTCAATGGAATCGGCAAGGATCTTCGTTGCGCCTTCCTCGTCGAATTCCTGGGCCAGGTCGGACAGGGTGGAAGTGAACTCTATGTGTTTCTTTTTATGTTCTTCCACTCCGGGATAGTTGTTATCTTCCATAAATTTTTCTTCCGCGGAGAAATGATATTCTGTATAGTCGATAAGGAAATCAAGTGTCTTTGATATTTCTATCTCACCGTGATCTCCTTCAATAGCCAGAGTCATATTATTCAGGCGCTGTATCAGCTCTTTATGCTGGATATCTATAGGGTCTATGCCTACGGATAAGCTGTCTGTCCATTTTACTTTTTCCATTGTACTCCTTGATGTTTTTGGTTTTTGGTAATTGAGATATTCCATTATACAAAAAATACCCCCCTTCGCCAATCCAATTTATTATTATCTGGCTACGGCGGGTTATTTTGCACCTATGATTTACTCACAATGCGTGTTTGCAAATCATGTGCTCAATAAAAAAGTGCAAGAGGTTCCAGGTTCTGGCTCTTGGGTATTGGCTCTTGGGTTTTACCTAACACCTAAGCCCCAAGACCTAAGACCTGATTTTATCCTTGTGGTTACTCTGCCGGCATATTAAAATAATATTTACAATTATTCAGCAATAGCCAAATCTGAGAGGAGGTCGGTAATGTACAAAAATCTTATTAAAAAAACAAGATGCCTGTCCGTTCTTGTGGCGGCGTTCCTGCTGGTATCCGTTTTCGCGTTTCATCAGGCGGCGTATGCCGAGATGTCTGATACGGCGAAATATGGTATCGGCGGAGGGCTTATAGGTGCCCTGGCCGGATCTATGGGGGGCAAGGCAGGTATGGGCGCTCTCGTGGGCGGTGGCGCGGGACTCGCGCTGGGAGCTATAAGTGATTCGTCAAAGTCAGATTCGTCACCGAAACAGGACCAGGCTGTCCAGGACGCCTACAGCAAGGGTGTGAAAGATGGTAAAAGAGTGAATTACAATGAAGACGCCGACGGCAAGCATATAGACAAATTCGGCGATGATATGAAAAATTAACCTTGTAAAATCAGGAGGCGGACATGAATAGGTTTTTAATTATAGTTTTGTCAGTTATGCTTGTTCTTCCTGCTCAGGCAGGGTTTTCCGAGGCACAGTCGACGCATCGGCTCACTCACATGCAGGGGAACGAACAGCTCTTTTCGGTGGACCTATCCGATCTGTGGAATATTGAGATGCAGGACGGCGACATCATGGGGATATCCGACGACGGTATGATCTGGTTCTTTCTGGGGGACGTTCCGGGTAAGACCGAGATCGACGAATCTACCGAAGAGGTAAAAGAGACGATGGATAAGTATTTCACGGATATCGAGGTTGTCAGAAGACTGGACGAGTTCAATATCAACGGACTTATGGCCAGTGCTTTTGAAGGTACTGCCAAAGAGAACGGCAAAGACGTCGAGTATTTTGTGATGCTTTTTAAAACGGATGAAGACAGTGTCGGCGTCCTCGCTTTTGTCATGGACCCGGCGGCACAGGAACTTCTGCTTGATGAAATGGTTATCCTGACGAAATCAGTATCGCGGAGGTAGGGTACAGATAAGGAAGGACGTCATTCCCGCGCGACCGAGGGGCAAAAGCCCCCGAGGAAGTGCCGAAAGCCAGAGGGCTTCGGCGAAGCGGGAATCACATAGAAGTAATAATTCCTATTAGATCCCCGCTAAGAACATGCGGGGATGACGATGTTTTTTTTAACCGGGAGATAGTGTATCAATATTCTGAAGTATAAAAAGTATATACCGCAGCTTGACGAAAAACACAGGTTGATCCTTTACGGACATCTTGAAGAGACATCCGTATGCGACTCTGATTTTATTATTACCATGTGCCTCTCTATCGGCATAGCCACTTTTGGCCTTTTGCTGGATAATGTGGCTGTGATCATAGGGGCGATGCTGGTAGCACCCTTGATGACACCATTGATAGCGGCAGGGCTCGCGCTGGTACGCGGTAATATGAAGCTTTTCCGAAACTCCGCGAAAGCTATGGTCTTTGGCACGATGGCCGGATTATTGATAGCTCTTTTGATAGGGCTTTTGATGCCCAAGGATACTATTACGCTTCAGATACTCGCCAGGGGAAAACCTAATATATTGGATCTTTTTGTCGCGCTTTTCGGTGGTATGGCAGCCGCCTATGCTACAGCTCGTCCCAAGGTCGTAGCGGCCCTGGCCGGTGTGGCGGTAGCTGCAGCCCTCGTGCCGCCGCTGGGAACGGTAGGCATAGCTATTACCGAAGGCCAGTTTGTCGTTGCCAGAGGCGCGGGCATTCTTTTTATTACAAATATCGTTGCCGTTGTACTTGGAGCGGCGACCACATATCTGGCAATGGGTATTCGAGGCGCAAGGGAACAAACGGCCAGTACCTTGTGGTTGAGACGCGCCGGGATCGGCCTTGTTTTGAGTCTTGTTTTATTGAGTGCTCCTTTGGGATACCGTTTCGCCGACCAGGTCAGGGAAGGACAGATGAGGCCTTCGGGATATCCTTTGGCGCCAAAACTTAGCAGAAAGATACAGGCAAGGATAGCGGAAGAACCGTGGGTAGATATCGCCTGGGCCATTAGACCTTCCGAAGAGGATCTCGATGTTCTGATAATCCTGATGGCTCAAAAACCTCTCAGGAACCAGCTAAGGGACGATCTTGAGGAGATCGTAAATAATGCAAGAGGTCGCAAGGTAGTGACAAAAGTAGTCGTTCTGCAGGAAGGTAAGTGGGAGTCGACAAGAGACAGAAAACCCTGGGTATCGCGGAACGGGACAGACCAGCCTGAGACTTAATAACTGTTCACAGTTTACTGTTTACTACTTATAACCTATAATGAAAGCAATGAGATCTCTAAAGAACCGGCCAATAGGCATATTTGATTCGGGAATAGGTGGGCTTACCGTAGCCAGGAGCATACGTAAGTGCCTGCCGGAAGAGGATATAATATATTTTGGCGATACGGCGCGCGTGCCTTACGGGAATAAATCAAAAGCCACGATAATAAGGTTTGCCCGCGAGATCATGGCCTTTATGCTCGATAACAAGGTCAAGATTGTGGTAGTCGCGTGCAATACGGCGTCAAGTCTGGGCTTAAGATCATTGAAAGAAAGTTATAAGACGCCCGTTATCGGTGTAATAGATCCCGGTGTGAAGGAAGCGGCTCGTATTACCGAGACAGGCAGGGTCGGGGTCATAGGTACATCTTCTACGGTCGGGAGCGGAGCTTACAAAAAGGGGCTTAAAAAAGTGGCACCTTCGGCACGGCTCTTTTCAGCGGCATGCCCTTTGTTCGTCCCGCTGGTGGAGAACAGGCATATAAACGATAAGATAACCCTGGATATAGCCCGAGGCTATCTTGAACCACTGAAGAAAAAGAAAATAGATTTGTTGATACTGGGATGCACCCATTATCCGATACTGAAAACAGTGATAAAAAAAGTGATGGGGAAGGTCAAACTGGTAGATTCATCGTCAGTCGTGGCCAAAGAAGTGAAGCGGATACTTTCGGAAGAAGATCTTCGCGCGGACAGGCGCCGCGGAAAGATGAAATGTTTTGTAAGCGACGACGTAGAAGGATTTAGAAAGTCCGCGGGGATATTCCTGCGGGAGAAAATAAACGTTAGCAAGGCAGTATTATGAATACACGTCTTATAAAAGCTTTAGATATACAGAAACTCGTTGAGTATCTTTGCGTGCGTGCCAATACCGTACTGCGCCGGGATGTGCTGGAGGGGATACAGAAGGCGTATGACGGGGAGGCCGACGGTAGCGTTTCAAAAAAGATGCTCAAGGTACTCTTAGAGAACACCGAAACGGCTGAGAAGGAAAAGCTTCCGCTTTGTCAGGATACGGGGATGGCCGCGGTTTTTATCGAACTGGGATCGGAAGTGCAGGTCTCGGACGGGGATATCATCGATGCCGTTAATGCCGGGATAGAAAAGGGATACGCCGAAGCTAATCTTAGAAAATCTATTGTTGCCGATCCGGTGAAAAGGGATAATACAGGCACAAACACTCCCGGGGTCGTGCACGTTGACATCGTCAAAGGGGATAAGATATCTATAACTGTTATGCCTAAAGGGTTCGGCAGTGAGAATAAAAGCCGGATGGTAATGCTTAACCCCACGTCGACAGACGAGGACATCATAGAATTTTGTGTCGATACCGTCCGTAAAGCGGGTCCGGACGCCTGCCCGCCGTATATCCTTGGAGTGGGTATCGGCGGTACTATGGAACAGTGTACTCTCATGGCAAAAAAGGCTCTTCTCAGGACGATCGACAGCTCGAATCCTAAAAGTCACATGGCGGATATTGAGGCAAAGATCAAAAAGAGATCTAACGAACTTAAGATCGGTGTCATGGGGCTGGGAGGATCGGATACGGTAATAGGCGTTAATATAATGGAAACGGCTACGCATATCGCCGGAATGCCGGTGGCAGTTAACGTGGCTTGTCACGCGCTAAGGAGTGCGAGTGGGACACTGTAGTGAATTGTATCTAGTGAAGAGTATCTAGTTAGAAGAGATAAACGATGACAAATAAAATAAAAAATTTTAGAGATTTGGATGTCTGGCGCAAGGGGATTGAGATAGTTAACGATATATATGATCTAACGGGTAGTTTTCCAAAGAAAGAGATGTATGGGTTGGCGAGCCAACTACAACGCGTAGCAGTATCTGTTCCTTCTAATATTGCGGAAGGTTTTAATCGTTTTCACAACAAAGAATATAAACAGTTTTTATACATTGCATTGGGTTCTTGTGCAGAAGTAGAGACCCATATTAAAATTTCAGAGATAATCGGTTATCTGAATGGTGAGGATAAAAAAATCTTAATAAATAAGATAGAGCATGAATCCAAGATGCTTAGAAATTTTATAAAGAAACTTAACTAAGTATTTTTAACGAGATACTAGATGCGAAATACAAGATACGAACGTGAAGAGGGTAGTTAATGAGCAATCCCAAGGTAATAAATACGCCATTATCTAAAGAGACCATAGCCGATCTTAAGGCCGGTGAAGAAGTCTTATTGTCGGGCGTGATCTACACAGCCCGGGATCAGGCGCATCTGAGGCTTTGCCGGATGATAGAAGATGGAGAAGACTTGCCGCTGGAGATGGAGGGGCAGGTCATCTATTATTGCGGTCCGACTCCCGCGCCGGAAGGAAAACCGATAGGTTCGTGCGGGCCCACTACGTCAAGCCGTATGGACAAGTTTACCCCTGAGATATTGAAGAAGGGCCTTAAAGGAATGATAGGCAAAGGCAAGAGGTCGGGCAGCGTGGTGGAAGCGATAAAGAATAACGCCGCGGTTTATTTCCTGGCACCGGCAGGCGCCGGAGCGTATCTGGCCGGGCGTGTCTTAAAGTGTGAACCGGTAGCATTTGAGGATCTGGGGCCGGAAGCTATATATCGCCTCGAAGTATCGGATTTTCCCCTGGTCGTCGGAGTGGACGCGGCGGGTAACGACATTTATGATAAATTACCATCCTGACACTTGATGTCAGAAGCGGAAAGGAAAATAATGAGAAATGACGGTAGATTGGCCAACGGAATAAGGAAGGTCGGCATAACAACGGATTATATAAAGTACGCCGAAGGATCCTGTCTTTTGGAGATGGGCAACACCAAGGTCATATGTACGGCAAGCGTAGAGGATGGGGTCCCGCCGTTTTTGAGAGGGCGGGGTTCAGGGTGGATAACCTCCGAATATGGGATGCTCCCCAGATCCTGCAAGAGCAGGGTAGCGAGAGAAGCGGCTAAAGGAAAAAGGGGCGGCAGGACACATGAGATACAGCGCCTTATCGGCCGTTCCCTGAGGGGAATAGTAGACCTTAAAGCGATTGGCGAGAGGACGATATGGATGGACTGCGACGTTCTGCAGGCCGACGGAGGAACCCGGTGCGCGAGCATCACGGGCAGTTTTGTCTCACTATGTCTGGCAATGGACAAACTGAAGAAACAGGGAGTGTTAGAAGAGTTGCCGGTACGGGAGATCATCGCGGCAGTCAGCACGGGCATCATAGACGGCAAGGCGTATCTGGATATGAATTACGAAGAAGACTCCAGAGCCGAGGTAGATATGAACGTAGTGATGACCGGCGCGGGAGATTATGTGGAGATACAGGGTACTGCCGAGCAGGAACCTTTTAACCGTAAACAGATGGATGAGATGCTGACGCTCGCGGAAAAAGGTATACAGGGACTTATTGAAAAACAGAAAACCGCTTTGAAAGGGGTATTGTGATGACAAAAATACTGATAGCCACGCATAACAGCAAAAAGAGGAAAGAGATCAAGGCTCTCTTGAAAGATTCCAAAGGCATCAAGATAATGAACCTGGATGACCTGAAGATAGCTCCGCCGATCATAATCGAAGACGGGAGGACTTTCAGACAGAATGCCGTGAAGAAAGCCGTGACCGTTTCAAGGTTTTTTGATGGTCTGGTGCTGGCTGATGATTCCGGTCTGGAGGTAGACGCGCTTCATGGGGCTCCGGGTGTCCGTTCGGCCAGGTTTGCCAGGGCGAAAGCTACCGACCAGGAGAATAACAAGAAGCTCATGAGATTGCTCGCGAAGGTACCGGAAAAGAGCCGCAAAGCGCAGTTCGTATGCCACATTGCTTTTGCAAAAGAGGGTATACTCCTGGGAAGCTATGAGGGTACGGTAAAAGGGAAGCTTCTTTTCAGCGGAAAGGGCAGAAGCGGATTCGGATATGACCCTCTTTTTGTCCCCCAAAAACATGAAAAGACATTCGCGGAGATGGCTGCTTCTTACAAGAATCGTATAAGCCACAGAGCGAACGCTCTGAAGAAGTTGAAGAAGGCGATAAAGAAGTATTTGAAGTAGTAAACGGTGAACAGATTAAGATTGAGATTAAGATTGAGAAAAACACCGAATGCTAAACCTTAACCTCAATCTTAACCTTACGCGGCAAGCTATCAGATCGCGACTGTTTACAGTTAACAGTTTACAGTTCACTATTATTATATTCCCCACACAGGATCTTTGACCGTGCCGGAGAGGCGGCTCTTGGATACAAATTTACCCAGGTTTATTACGGTGTTCCGGATGGCGGTCTGCCAGTCTTCGTCTTCCTGCGGGTCGGTGTCCCGGATGAAACTCTGAAAATTAAAATCCAGATTTCCGTCAAAGTCCACGTACCCTTCAGAGGTTATGTACATGTCATCGCTCAGAAAGGTAAGATCGTCCGTCGTTATATGGCGGTCTTTTATTTCAAAATCCATAAAGGCCTGCTCGATATTTTCTCTCGTATCCCAGTTAAACGCGTTCTGCACATTGGAGAACCAGTCTCCCAAAAGGGGAGTAGCGATCGGCATGGTGCCCAGGTTGGCGTCGCTTACAGTCACGCTTCCATGTCCGAGTGCCGTTTCCGGATAGAGGGAAGAACCGGAAAGGGACAGATCCGCGTTAAGTGTCCCGAACAACTGCTCTTTGTCATCGGTAACGGCTCTTACAAAACTTCCAAGGTCCATATTGTTTATGACAGTTCTTAAGGTGTAAGGGGAATTTTTTTTCAGAAAGTCCACTTCGAGTGTGCATAAAAGAGTACCCCTGTAGATGGTGCCGTTGATAAGCGGCGCGGTAAGTATCCCTTTATCCAGGGAAAATTTTCCCGTTATCTCAGGGATGAGAATATTGTCTATCCGTATATTTTCCGCGGCAGTAGTCGCGGTTGCCGAACATTTTTCGAGGGAGAGCCCTGTGCAGTTAAAGAAGAGGCTGGAAGAGAGCTTGCCGGATACAGTATGGTCCCGTGCGAGTTTTCCCGCTTCTCCGGGCAGCTGGGCGAAAGAGGTGAGATCTGTTTCGACCGTACCGGACATGGACAGCGCGGGTTCTGAGGAGTATATGCCTGAGACTTCTCCCTTAAGGTCAAAATAGAAGACCTGATATATCCCGGACAGGGACGATATTTCCAGGGCTGTTTCGGTCTTAGCAATATCTATTGATAGGTTCAGGTCCTCAGAGCGCAGCGAAAGATCGTATTTGTTTACGGCGAGCCGGGAAAACCCCAGCAGGTACGCGTCCTCGTTATATGTGAAATGCAGTTTCCCTGAGGGAATGGTCATATTGTCTACGTCCAGGACCCCAAATACATCGTTCAATCTTACATTCCTGGCCGCGACGCGTCCTTCGATAACGGAAACAGAATATACGTGAGCCGGATCCAGAGCCTCTTTAAAAGTTGTGCCGGCCCGGGAAAGAGTACGTACGGTGGCGTCACTCAGACTGTGATCTGTGTATAATCCCGATAGTTCTATGATGGTTTTCAGCTGTTTATCACGGATGAGTAACGGTATGTCTATCGTCACGGTCATGTCGGTTATCCGAGCGACCAGTTTATCTTTTTCGTCCTTTTCATATATCCTTACGTTTCCCACTGTTACAGCTTGAAGGGGAACATATTTTATCGATCCCACGGAGACGCTATAGTCGGATAGAGTCGAGATCTTCGCGGCAAGACGCGTTTTAAGTTCTTCATGTATTTTTGTATAGTTAAGCTGAAAGAATACTGACGCGGCGAAAGCTGCCAGGACGATGAGAAGGAAAATCACTTTGAGGAATTTAAACATGATTCGTAATTATATCATATGGGTGGAGTAGGAGCAAATCGTAGAGAATGTGAACAGTAAACGGTAAACAGTGAACAGTTAGCAGGGAATTGAGAATAGGGAATGGTGAGGGCTTTGAATTTATCATTGACTAAATACCCATAACTAAATAGAATAGTAGCTCAACATTCAGTTTTGTGGTGGGCGTAGCTCAGTTGGTAGAGCGCCTGACTGTGGCTCAGGCTGTCGTGGGTTCAACCCCCATCGCTCACCCCATTTTTTTCATAGTGCGAAAGTAGCTTTGTTTTTCACCTTAAAATCTGGCGGGAAGTGGCGCAGCTTGGCTAGCGTACCTGCTTTGGGAGCAGGGGGTCGTGGGTTCGAATCCCACCTTCCCGACCATAAACCATTGTTTTTTTTATTAATTTACTAAACGGCGTGGGATTCGAGGGGAGCCACTGAGCCTTTAGTAAAAGGAGTTTTTGAGCTGGCGAAAAAGCGACAACATGCGAAGTGGCGGGTGGCCGACCGGAGGGCGTGAGTATTGTCTGATACGAGCGATAGCGAGGATCAGTAAAGTAATAAAAGCCCGAAGGCGCCGAATCCCACCTTCCCGACCATAAACCATTGTTCTTTCATACCGCGCGGATGTGGCGGAATTGGCAGACGCGCTGGCCTTAGGAGCCAGTGGTTTTACCGTGGGGGTTCGAGTCCCTCCATCCGCACCAGCTTTCGCCTTCCTATTTTTATATTATCTGGCTTCCGCCTACGCCAAGGCTACGGCGGACAGGTCAGCTGGCAGGCCATAGATTATAAACGCGCGCCCGTAGCTCAATTGGATAGAGCATCTGCCTTCTAAGCAGAGGGTAGCAGGTTCGAATCCTGCCGGGCGTGCCAGTTTAAAAACCCACCTTTTGGTGGGTTTTTTTTGTGCCCGAAATCTTTATTATGTCAAGCGTTGATCGGTTGCGTCTTTGGAATCGTGAGAGGGTTTCCGGTTAGGGCGGAACCATAACCCAGCAATATTAGATTTCTCGACTATGTGCCCCTTTGGGGCACTCCGCTCGAAATGGCAGAAGTGCTGTCATCCCGAGCGACCCCTGCTGCTGCTTTGCGCAGCAAAGCGCGGGGGGAGTCGAGGGATCTCACAGGCGCCCATGGTTTAACCGCCACCCTTTAACGACAGACGATTCGATAGCCGTAACCCTTCAACGTGATCCGAGTTCGTCCCTGAGATCCCGATATCCTAGTTCCCGACCCCCCGATTCCCTGATCTCCGATCACTGTTCCATATAAATAATCTGGGATTTTTTGGCGTTGAGGAGTATAATTATCTTCTATCGGCAGTGATATAATATTATTATTGAAGGGGGCATGATGAAGACTTTGGTGATATGCGAATCGGTACATCACGGTAATACTCAAAAAATAGCCCAGGCGATGGCAGGGGAACTGGAGGCTGAAGTTAAAAGGGCGGTAGAGGTTGATCCCGCTGACCTGGTTTCTTATGACCTCATAGGGTTCGGTTCCGGTATATATTTTGCCAAGCATCATGGCGCTATATTCGATCTCTTGAGCAGGCTTGAGGGACTTAATAAGAAGGTATTTATATTTTCGACCGCCGCGGTCCTCTTTACTCCTTTTTTTCACAGAGCTATAAAGAAGAGATTAAGGGAGGTGGGTGGAGACATAGTCGGGGAGTTCTCCTGTGTGGGGTATGATACTTACGGCATACCCCGGCCCGTAGGAGGTATACACAAGGGAAGGCCGAACGCGGAGGATATCGGGAATGCCAGGGATTTTGCCAGATCACTTAGCGGTGTGGGATAAAATAAGAGGAAACCGGATAATGGAGGGAACGCGATGAAAAAAATATTATTGGCCGGCGGCATTTTTCTTTTTATGTGTGTTGTATTTTCAGGACAGTCTTATTCCCAGACCATGGACGAGATCCGGGCCGAAGCCAAGGCCCAGGCCAGAAGCGAGCTGGGACTTAGCGCGACTTCGACAAATACAAAGGTCGATCGGGCGCATGAGATCCCCGCGCGCAGGAAGGGAACAAAGCTTAACCTTAAGGCGTTCTCTCCGGAGAACCTTGACGTCGATATAGTCCTTAAGGCCATCATAGTGCTCATGTTTCTCGCGTTCATCCCTGCCGTTATCGCTAATTTTAAGGGGAGGAATTTCTTTCTATGGTGGATACTCGGCGTATTGTTCTTTATCTTTACCCTGCCGGTAATACTCCTCTTGAAGAAAAAAGAAGGCAAGACGGCGTCTAAGGACTCCTCCGCTGGTGAAGAAGACTCCGGCAGTACGGTATCGGAACAGGAAGGGCCTGTCAGTTCACTCGGGAGTGACGGAGGTGAACCGGAGGATCGTACAGCGATCGATGTATACGAAAAAATAGAAAGACTCGCCGCGCTAAAAGAGAAAGGCGTCATATCTCAGGAAGAGTTCGATAGTAAGAAAAAAGAACTTCTCGACAGGATATGACACTCTGGGACTGAATGAGCATTACGGATAATAGAGAGACAGTACGACAGATCGAAGAGAAGGTCACCGCCGCCTCTCCCATAAGGTTGGGTGTGAACAAAAAGAACGAGCTTGTTCGCCTGGTCTATGAGATATGCCGGTCTAAAAATATCACATATGATGAGGCGATGGAACTTGCCGGTGTCGACAGTATCATCAAAAAAGGGAAAAACGGTTTTTTTCACGGTCTTAAACAAGCATTGCTGGATATAAGGTACCCTTCTTCCGGAAGCGCGGATGATCCGCATATCATGCCGTTGAAAATTAGTGACGGAAGCCGTGAATGCGAGCAATGGGGCCGTTCGCTCAGGCCCAAGAACATCTATGTCGAAGAGAGCGCCCGCGACCTGCCATGGACGAACTCATTTCTTAAGAATTTTCCCGAAGCGAAGGTAGAGGTAGCGCCGGACCTCAGGGCTCTGACGGCCGGAGAGAAAGGCGGAGATCCTGTTGATGTTTACGGCCGCCGCGGGGAGAATCTGTTCGTCGTCAAGAGAGGACACACTTTCATAAAGGAGTGTCCGTGTACTAAAAGCGCCAGGCGATGCGGATACTGGATACTGAATATAGGATTCGGCTGTCCCATAGACTGTTCGTACTGTTATCTGCAACAATACAGCAACGTTTCGGGAATGGTTTTTCCGGCGAATGTGGAGGATTATTACGGCGCGATAGAAGAGTTTGACCGGAAAGTAAAAGGACTTACCAGGATCGGAACGGGCGAATTTACAGATTCACTCGCGCTTGATAAATATACGGAATATTCGGCCATGCTCATACCTTTCTTCGGGGATATGAAAAATCTTATTCTTGAACTTAAGACCAAGGTGTCGGAGGTGGACAATGTCCTGGGATGCGAGCCGAACGAGAACGTCGTCGTTTCCTGGTCGATGAATACGCGTTTCATAGCCGACGAGTACGAAAAGGGCGGTGCTTCTATCGACGAGAGGCTGTCGGCGGCTCTTGCCATCGCGCGCAGGGGATATAATATCGGTTTCCATTTTGATCCTATCGTATATTATGAAGGATGGGAAGAAGAATATAGAAGCATAGTGGAAGAGATCTTTTCGCACGAAGAGATCTGTAAAAAAACAGCGTGGATAAGCCTGGGAACGCTCAGGTATACGCCGGGTCTAAAGCAGGTTGCCGAACAGCGGTTTTCGGATAACCGCATATTTTATTGCGGAGAGTTCTTTTCAGATGTCGACGAAAAGATGAGGTATCAGAGGGAATTGCGCGTAGAAATGTATAACAAGATGACAGGTTGGATAAGGTCGTTTACTAAAGAATGCTGGATATATCTTTGTATGGAACCGGAGGATGTTTGGAAAAGTACGGATATTAAAGAAGAAGACCGTTCTTTTCGCTGGTATCCGGGATAAAAGGAGGGGATATGTGGTACAGATCATTGCTGGTTTTTGTTTTTATTATGATGTTAGCGCAGGGCGTAGTCGCGGCTGGTGAGGTGGTGAAACTACCAAAACCCGTTCTTGAGGGCGGGATGTCGGTTGAGCAGGCCATATATGAGCGTCGGTCCGTGAGAAGTTTTTCTGCGGAGGGTTTATCTCTAAATGATGTTTCGCAGTTGCTCTGGGCTGCCGGCGGGCAGACCGTCGACGGCATTACGGGGCCGACGCGAGCCTATGCTTCAGCCGGAGGTATATACCCGCTGGACATTTATCTGGTCGTCGGGAAAGTAGAGATCATAAGTCCGGGGATATACCGTTATGACTGGAAAGAGCATTCACTGAACATGGTAGCTGAAGGCGACAAACGCCAGGAGCTTGCGGAGGCTGCCATGGGACAGTCTATGATAAAGAACGCGCCGGTGACTATTGTTCTCACAGTAGAACCTCAGAAGGTATTCAGCCGGTACGGAGACAGGGGAGTTTCGCGGTACATATCTATGGACGCGGGACACTTGGGGCAGAACGTGTCCCTTGAAGCGCAAAGCCTGGGGCTTGGTACGGTAATGGTAGGCGCGTTCATGGATAAGGAAGTGATGAAGGTGATGGATCTCAAGAAAGAAATGCCGATTTACATCATTCCGGTAGGGCATGCGGGGGAGTAAGAGGGATAAGGGTTAAAGGATAAGGGTTAAGGGTTGCGTCTATCGAATCGTCTGTCGTTAAAGGGTGGCGGTTCAGCCCCAACCGTAAACTCTCTAACGATTCCAAAGACGTAACCGATCAACGATAAACGATATGGATATATACGAAGTCGATAAACAAATAAGCGAGATGTCCGGAGAAATAGATTTTTATACGCTCTTGACTCCGGTCAATAAAAAGCAGGAGGAAGAGAAGTTCTTCTCGGCGCTTCAGCGTGGTGACGTGTATAACCCTGTTTTTGAATATTGTGACAGACGTCTGGAATGGACGGTTGAACCTTTTGAGGCGATGCGCTTGGCCTTGGGCTCTGGGGGCGACGCGGAAGATCTTTTGCGGAGTAAGGTAGATTTTTTATCCGTGCAGGTAGAACTTTTAAACGCGGCTGATCCCGGGTTTATCGAGGCTGCCGTAAAACTGCACGGCATCCCGGATGAAGAAAGCCTGAAAAAGGCGCGCTCCATACTCGATGGGAGCAGGGAAGAATCATATGTTTTTCCGGAAGAAAGCGTATCTCCGGAAGAAATGGTGTCGATAATGCGGGCGGAACTGGAAGCCGAAGGAATAGACTGGCAGTGCGTGTTGAGCGACAGGATAGTCCCGAAGATAACCGTCTCTGGTAAAGATCATACCATCTACGTGAACTCGCGTATTAAATATACTCCCCAGGAGATCGAGCGCCTGAAGGTGCATGAGATAAAGGTCCACATCTATCGCGGCGTTAACGGAGCCATGCAGCCGTTGAGGATATTTGCCGAAGGATTGGCCGGATACAATGAGACCGAAGAAGGCCTGGCTATAGTGGCGGAGGAGGCATCGGGATGTCTGCGCGAGGATACCCGGCAGATGAAGCTTTATGCCGGCAGAGCTTTGTGCGCAGATCTCTGCATGAAAAACGGGTTCTATGAGACTTTTAACGCCTTGAGAGAATTTTTCCCCGATGATATAGCGTACCGGCTGACCGAACGCGGGAAGAGAGGGCTTACCGATACTTCAGCTAAAGGTGGCCTTACGAAAGGGTTTCATTACATAAGCGGATGGCTAAGGACGCAGAAGTTTGTTGAACGAGGTGGCGATTTGAGTATACTGTATGTAGGAAAAACGGGTGTGGACGATGTCGATGTCGTGAACAGGTTGCTTAAAGAGGGGATACTTAAACCTCCGCGGCATGTTCCGGAATTTATAGGGAAAAAATAAAAAATAAAGGTTTAGGTCAAGGTTAAGCAACTGTGGTTGCTCGACCTAAATCTCGACCTTAACCTGAATCTGTGGTTTATTATGAAGAATACAGGCGCGTATTTAAGAAAAAAATACGGCAGGTGGGGCTGGATGGGGCAGCGTACCCATGACGCGGACGGTATCAACAGGGTGCTCCCTCTGGATTTTGTGATCAGTTGCGATCATGGCGCGGAGATACCGTATTTTTTCAGGGAAGAAGACGTTTTTTCCGTCGAAAAAGAAGGAAAAATACGCAGGGACTGGTCCAATGAAGACCTTAAAACCAGCCTTAACGGTTCGATAGGCAGAAGGGTCTTCGACAGGTTCAACAGTTATTCCGAAGGTATTAACCTTCTCTGCTACCGTTCCGTAAGGAAACTTGAAAGACCGGGCGGGAAGCTTCAGCGCGTTCCGAGGATATACGCCATGCCGGAAAAACTTAAGAGACATTTTGATAACAAACTGCTTCTTCGCAGGAACCTCGCGGCCCTGTCTTTGCCGCAAATACCCGGATTTATTGAAAGGCCGGGCAGGATAACTTTCGATAGGTTGCGAAAAGAACTTTCTCTTCCTTTTGTCGTACAGTTTCCCTACGGATCAAGCGGAAGTTCCACGTTCATAATAAGGCGGGAAAAGGGCTACGACGCTTTGGTACGGTCCCATCCCGAAGACCAGGCGGTCATGTCGCGGTATATAGACGGTTTTTCGCTTAATATGAACGCGGTGACGGTGTCGCGCGGAAGCGGCGTTAAAGTCTTCGCGTCGGTACCCTCGGTCCAGATAACAGGGATTCCCGAGTGCAGCAACTTTGAATCCACTTTTTGCGGTAATGATTATGCCGCGGCGAAATGGGTGGACAAGGGTATAGTGAAGGACGTGCAGTCTCAGATCAAGGTCGTCGGGGAATGGATGGCCGAGAAGGGGTTTCGCGGCGTTTTCGGTATGGATTTCATGGTGACCGGCGGAAAGGTTTATCCGGTTGAGATCAATCCGAGATTCCAGAACTCCACGTCGCTTTATACTGTCCTAAGCACTATCGCAAAATCCTGCAGGTGGACGCCGTTCATGCTTCACATAGCCGAATTTCTTCAGGCTGAAGACGAAGTGATGCGCAAATACGCGTCTGGGTTTCCGGAAGACGGCCTGATGTGTCCGGTAAAAGGGAGTCAGGTGATATTGCATAACAAGATGAAAAGGCGCAGGGTGACCGGAGAGCTGGAACCGGGGATATACAGGTCCGACGGAGGCGAGCTGTCGTTTGTCCGGCACGCGGCGTCTCTGGCAGACTGCGAGAGCGAGAGGGACATCCTGATAACATGCGGTGTGCCGGGTAAAGGCACTGTTGTAGAACCCAACGCGCCTGTTTGCAAGGTCCAGTTATTGAAGAATATCATAGATCCTTCAAACCTGCAGTACCTCACCGCGGAAGGACGTGAAATAGTCAAGGATGTGTACAGAAAACTTAACTTAAAAACCGTAAGAAAAACCGAAATGGCGGGCGCTGCATGATAAAGCGTGATCCTAATTTTTATACCGCGGGATATGAGGGAGACGATCCTTACAACGCTCCTTTTTATCTGCGATCCCTTGTTTTTGACGGGGAAGGCGGAGATGTTAATACTGAACTGGTAGGCAGGTTCAATGAGTTCCTTCGTGAAAATAATGTATGCCGCGAGTGCAAGCTGACGGATCTTCCCGCAAGCGCGGAAAATTTTCCTTCAAAAATAGTGGTCATAAACGCGTCACATGATGATTTGCCCACGTCGTATGAGACCGCACGGATCTTCAGTGAGCTTTGTTCGGAAAAAGGAAAAAACGTGGATGTGGTAGTAGTGAATAAACGTGAAGATCTTCTTAAGGAGGTCAACGCCGCGCCGGATACTGCACTCGTGATGAGCCAGTGCGTGGATAAAAACGTCTATGACCTGGCCCTGGCCGAGGAATTCCATCAGAAGGGCATAGTTTTGGTGCCGGGGATCGTGACTGCTCCGGGAAGTGTTTTTTCAGACAAGGATAGCACGTACCGTCTTCTTTCCGGAGAAGGGGCTGACTGGGACAAGGTGGCGAGATATAAAAAGGTCGCGACCGAAGACAAGACCGTAAAGGAAGTCGTTGACGGCATATTCGCCGCTATCGATGAGCTTGAACAACAGACGGGCGATATAACCTTTTTCGTGAAGCCCCACGAAGGCGGCGGCGGTCTGGGAGGGTTTCGTATCACGAAGGTGAAAGACGGCTATATAATCCCGGATCTTTCAAAAGTCTCCGGCGACGTATCGGAGATCCATCCTACTTTCATAGATTTTGATACGTCGAGCGATGAAAAGCTGCTCGAACTCTTGTGGATATACCGTCTTTTTCACGGAGATCCTAAATTGCGTGAGAATTATCTTAAAGTGGACCTGCCTGTCATCGATAAGGATGAGAAAGAATCTATCGGTATTCTGAGGGGATATCTTACCGGAAGCGAGATCAAGCGCCACCAGAAACTTGCCGGCATGGTATTAAAGCCCGAGGCGGCGCGCAAACGGCTGGTGGATGCCATAAGTATTTTTGAGAAAAAGTTTTACAGGCGATATGTTCCGCTGGTAAACGAACACATCGATTTTGGCCTGTGGGGTCTCAGGGCGCATTACCGTTTTTCTAAAGAGGGACCTGTTCTTGAGACGATATATCACAGGATATTCCAGCTCGGTTTTACCGAAGAAGGGCTTGGATATGTAGGATCGGACAATATTTCAAACAAACAGACGGGTGACCTGGAGATAACCAGGCTCGGACCCGTTAACAAAATAATGGTGGACGCGATAGGCGGGGAGAAGATGCTTTTCGACACGCTGCTTAAGGGGGCGGATGCTTTGGCGTCTCTGGCCGAACTTGTGCCGGAAGAAGAAAGAGGACATGTTCCGTTGCGACTGCAGCTCGATCTCGCCGCGATATCCCAGAAGATCGGGGAAGGTAACGCCGATACCGCGCGGGGCCTGTGCCTGGCTTCGAGGTGGACGGAATTCGTCCGCAACGGGAGAGGGTGGTTGGAAGACAGCTTGGCGTATTACAGTTGGAAGAAAGGGCACTAACAGATGTCAGAATACAGATGTTAGACTTCAGAGGAGAGACCGGAGCTGAAATCTGTAATCCGAAACACATTTAAAAGGAAGCAATGAGTTCAGTCTGGATAATGATCATATCTGTTGTAGCGTTCGCGGCGGCATATAAGTTTTACGGTAACTTTATCGCGAGAAAGATATTTTTCGCGAACCCGAAGAATACCGTTCCCAGCGAAGAACTGAGAGACAACGTAGATTATGTTCCCACTAACAAGGAAGTCCTTTTCGGACATCATTTTGCATCCATAGCTGGCACAGGTCCCATTGTGGGACCCGCTATAGCTGTTATATGGGGCTGGGTTCCGGCTCTCGTATGGATACTGGTAGGGTCTATTTTTGCCGGAGCGGTGCATGATTACGGTGCGCTGATAATGTCGACCAGAAAGAAAGGCGTTTCGATCGGAGAGCTCTCCCGGGATGTTATTAACCCCAGAGTGAGAAAACTTTTTCAGTTTGTCGTACTGTTCACTTTATGGATAGTTGTGGCTATTTTCGGGATGGTGATGGCGGTCATTTTTAAGATGTATCCACAGGCTGTCTTTCCGGTATGGATACAGATACCGATCGCAATGACGGTGGGCTACTTGGCGTACAAGAAGAACATGAACATAACGGTTCTTTCTTTGATCGCCGTCGCTCTGATGTATATATCGATTTTAATCGGAGTGCACATGCCGCTGTCCATGCCCGGATTCTTCGGGCTGACCCCGATGGCGGTGTGGATAATACTTCTTTTCGCTTACGCGTATGTAGCGTCTGTATTGCCCGTGTGGAGCCTGCTTCAGCCGCGCGACTATGTGAACTCTCATCAGCTGATAGTGGGGCTGGTCCTGATAACTCTCGGTGTTTTCGTGGCTCGGCCGGAGATGGTAGCGCCCGCCGTGCAGCTCGCGCCTAAAGGGGCGCCGCCGATACTGCCGTTTTTGTTCATTACCATAGCTTGCGGAGCGATATCAGGGTTTCACTCTCTTGTCAGTTCCGGTACTACCTCTAAACAGCTGAAGAACGAGGAAGACGTCCATTTTATCGGTTACGGAGGTATGCTTACCGAAGGGCTTCTCGGCGTCCTTGTGATAATAGCTGTTGCCGCGGGTATCGGGATGTATGTGAAGACCGACAGCGGAGAGGTGCTGCGCGGAATATCGGCCTGGAACCACCATTACTCCAGCTGGGAAGTGGCGCAGGGGCTGGCCGCTAAAGTGACGGCGTTCGTTAACGGGGCGGCCAATATGCTGAGAGTCCTGGGTATTCCTCTTAAATACGGACAGGCTCTTGTGGGAGTACTTATAGCTTCTTTTGCCGGAACGACCCTGGATACGGCTACGCGAATACAAAGATATGTTGTCACGGAACTGGCAGCGGACTATAATATAAAACCCCTGAGGCATAGATATGTCGCGACGGCTGTTGTAGTACTGGCGGCCGCGGCGCTGGCTTTTGGCAAGGGAGGAGGCCAGGGGGCCCTGATGTTGTGGCCGCTGTTCGGCGCCAGCAATCAGCTGCTGGCCGGTCTGGGGCTTCTCGTCGCCTCTGTGTATCTGATGCGTGAAGGTAGAGGCAGAGTATGGCCCACGGTAATACCGATGATATTCATGGTAATAACTTCAAGCTGGGCTATGGTGGTGGGAATAATCTACTTTTTCAGCACGGGTTCTTACTACAGGGTCGCGATAGGTGTATTGCTGCTGGTACTGGAGATATGGATGGTCGTCGAAGCGGCAGGATGCATTAGAGGGATAAGGAATAAGGTTGAGGTTAAGATTAAGATTGAGGGTTAATAGTTCAGTGATCAGTCATCAGTGACTAGGGAATGGGGAATTGAGAATAGGGAATAGGGGCGCCGCTCTCGTTGTTGCGAGGGCACGCAGTGCCCGAAGCAATCCCCGTAAAAGAGATTGCTTCCCTACATTGACTTATATCTTATTACGGGGAACCTTCTGTGCTCGCTTTTTCAGCTCACACGGTTTCGTTGCTGCGGAGTTTACCCTGAACCGAACTTGTTCTGGTTCAGGGCTCCTCGCAAAGATGGATGTGGGGAATAGGGAGGGTTAATAGCTAGTGATCAGTCATCAGTTAAATTGGGCACAAAAAAAGCCCATTGAAAAATGGACTTTTTAAACTGGTCTGCTTCGCTCTTTAAACTGAAGATCACTGGTAAGAGCTTCGCAGAACCTATTTCTTCGAAGCTGTGCACAAAAGTAGCACAGCGAAAAAGAATGGCGCGCCCGGCAGGATTCGAACCTGCGACCTACTGGTTCGAAGCCAGTTGCTCTATCCAGCTGAGCTACAGGCGCGGGTAAAAATAAGAGTAGCAAGTAAAGGGTGAAAAGTAAAGAACAAAGTTTGGAGAAAAGAAAAAATGTCAGAATATATTATTCCGCAGAATGAAGTGCCGGTGGTTCACGATGAGCTTGTTGCCGGCATCAGAAATTACATGAAAAGCCACGGGTTTAAAAAGGCCCTCATAGGTCTTTCCGGAGGCATTGATTCGGCGCTCACGTGCGCTCTGGCCGCCGAAGCCGTAGGCAGCGGGAACGTTATGGGTATAGCCATGCCTTCAAAGTATTCCTCTATAGAAAGCGAACAATATGCCAGACGTCTTGCCGAAAACCTGGGTGTCGAATATAAGATCGTCCCCATAGGCGATATCTACGAAAGTTACCTGGACCTGCTTGATGAGGATCTTGAAGGCGACGAAAAAACTGACATAGAGATCTATCACCAGAACATACAGGCAAGGATCAGGGGTAACATCCTCATGGCTTTTTCGAACAGGTTCGGTTATTTTGTTCTCGCCACCGGCAACAGGAGCGAGGCGATGATGGGGTATTGCACTCTTTACGGAGATACAGTAGGCGGTCTTGCCGTTCTTTCGAGTGTTCTTAAAGCGGGTGTGTACCAGCTGTCTGAATACATAAACCGGGACAAAGAGATCATTCCGAGAGATATAATAGACCGGGTTCCGTCGGCCGAGCTTAAGCCGGGGCAGGCGGATCATGATTTTCTCCCGCCTTATGATATTCTGGACAGCATACTTTATTATCATCTTGATGAGAACTGTACCGCCGGGGAGTTGGAAAAGAAAGGGTTCGATCCGGATGTTGTAAAAGAGGTCCTCGCCGCGATAGACAGGACCGAGTATAAGAGGCGCCAATGTCCTCCGGGCATAAAACTTACCGGACATGTGAAGAAGTAACAGGTTCAGAAAATATTGCATTTTTCACGGTTTCATGATATACATTTAGTCCGTGGGAATGAGAAGGGTCGCGCCGGCCGGTGCTGATAGAAAAAAAATAATCAGAGAGGTGAATAATGGCAAACGAGACTGTTTTTAAAAGATATAAAGGTAATCCTATAATCACCGCGAATGCGGTTCCGCGCGCTAATAGCATACATAACAGCGCGATAGTCCCGTTCGAAGGCGGATACGCGGGTATCTTCAGAGTGGACGAGATAGATTTTAATTTTACCATGCACGTTGGGTTCAGCAAAGACGGGCTCAAGTGGGAGATAGATCCCGAAGTGATCATACTGTCGGGCGGCCACGAAGACATACGCATAACCGAAAGGACGTATGATCCCAGGCTTACGAAGATAGACGATACTCACTATTTTACATGGTGTGTCGATTCTCCGCACGGTCCGTACATAGGCATGGCTACCACTGATGATTTTAAGACTTTCCACCAGAAAGAGAACCTTACGCTTCCGGCCAACCGCAACTGTGTTATTTTCCCGCGTAAGATAGACGGTAATTATGCCATGTATAGCCGTCCCAGCGATATGGGGCACACTCCTTTTGGGAATATGTTCTATTCGTCAAGCCCCGATATGGTGCACTGGGGCAACCACAGGTTCACTTTCGGGACCATCAGAAGCAGTTGGCAGTCCACGAAGATCGGACCGGGGCCGGCACCGATAGAGATAGACGAGGGGTGGCTGCTCATATATCACGGTGTATGGACGAGTTGCAACGGTTACCTGTATTATACAGGCGGCGCTATCCTGGACAAAGATAAACCCTGGAAAGTGCTTTTCAGGACGAAGGATTATATGATAGCACCCACCGAGATATACGAAAGAGTGGGGGATGTTCCCAACGTGGTATTCCCAAGTTCGGCTATAGTCAACAACGGGACGATGAGGCTGTATTATGGCTGCGCGGATACGTGTATTTCGGTAGCTGAGGCCAAAATGGACGATATTATCGGTTTTATAAAGACTCACAGCCTTTAATGCCCGGTATTATATATATGTACTTGAAATAATAATGATATTCATGATATAATACGCTCCTGAAAATGGGGTAAAAACACCGGTGCCCGCATAGCTCAGTTGGTAGAGCAACTGACTCTTAATCAGTGGGTCCAAGGTTCGAGCCCTTGTGCGGGTACCAAATTTACCTTTGTAGGACAGGACAGAGCAGGAGCGTTTAAAAAGCGTTTTTGCCGGTGAAACGGCCGGCAGAACGGAAGAGAGACGAGCGGGTGTAGCTCAGTTGGTAGAGCATCACGTTGCCAACGTGATTGTCGTCGGTTCGAGCCCGATCACCCGCTCCATTTTTACCTTCCTCAAGATCCATCGCATACGCTGCCTGCATGCTGTCCTTTCAGAAAACACCAAAACGGGGATCTGCGTTATGTGTAACGAGATCTAAAACCCTTGTCGGTCCCTTACTCCCCGTTATAGGACCACGAAAGCCAATTATAGAAGGAAAACTATGGACATAATGGAAATACTCGCGAATAACTGTGTTTCGGTAGATCTCCAGTCAAATGCCAAGGATGAAGTCCTTTCGGAGATGGTAGATCTTCTGGTATCCTCCGGGGAAGTCAAAGGTTCCGGGAAGGAAAATATTCTCAAAAAACTTCAGGAAAGAGAGATGCTGGGGTCTACGGGAATAGGCAAAGGGGTGGCGATACCTCATGCCAAGTGTTCCAGCGTCAAGAAAATGATAGCCGCGCTGGGGATCTCAAAAGGCGGCATAGATTTCAGGTCGCTTGACGGAGAGCCGACACACATATTTTTCCTTCTGGTAGCTCCCGGGGAGACTCCTGGCCCTCATCTGAAAGCTCTGGCGAAGATATCCAGACTTCTTGATGACAGGTTCGTCAGAGAGAGGCTTAAGAGCGCCAAGGATGATCAGTCTATCTTGAAAATTATCAAGGAAGAGAACCAGAAGAAGTCATAGTAGACCACGATGAAGAGACTTAAATGGCTATATCCGGGTATGCTTATCAAACGGTGGATATTTCTCTCCGTTTTCGGGATACTCATGATCTCTATGGGGTTCGTTATCATAATATTCGAACGCAACCCCGAGAACAAGGCGGCGGCGGGTTTTATAATCATGCTCGGTATCGTGTGCGTGATCATAGCCGTAAAAAGGATATTGAAATCTTTTATGGCTGTGTTGACGCCGGAGATGGTGTCCGGGCAGAGTCGTCTTGTGGAGAAGGTATACGAGAAACGGATACTTGAAAAAGGAGCGAAGGTAGTAGTGGTAGGTGGGGGTACCGGACTCGCGACGCTCCTTACGGGCCTGAAACATAAGACAAGCAATATTACGGCCATAGTAACCGTGGCTGATGACGGGGGTTCCTCAGGGCGCTTAAGGGAAGAACTGGGAGTCCTGCCTCCGGGAGATATTAGGAGCTGTTTGGTCGCGCTTTCTGATTCGGAGGATCTTCTGGGCGCGCTGTTCCAGTTTCGTTTTAAAAGCGGCAAAGGGCTCGAAGGCCATAACTTCGGGAATCTTTTTATTACGGCACTGTCCAAGGTCACAGGTGACTTTGCCCGTGCCATCAAGGAATCCAGCAAGGTCCTGGCTATAAGGGGTAATGTGGTTCCGGCGACGCTCCAGGGAGCTAAGTTGGTCGCCAGGCGTGAGAACGGGCAGGAGACTGTTGGAGAATCACGGATACGGGAAGAAAAGCAAAGTCCCATAAAAGAACTTTTTCTGGATCCCGGTGACTGCAGGGCTACAAGTGAATCGATAGAGGCGATACGCCAGGCTGACGCTATTGTCTTGGGACCCGGAAGCCTGTACACAAGCATAATGCCGAACCTGCTCATAGGAGATATAAAGAAAGAGATAGTAAGGTTCAAAGGCGTGAAGGTGTACATATGCAACGTGATGACAGAGCCCGGAGAGACTGACGGTTATTCCGTCGCGGATCATGTGAGGGCTTTGATGAAGCATACGGGGGCGGGAATAGTGAATCACTGTATCGCCAATACGTCACGTATCCCGGGAAGCCTCTACGAGAAATACAAAGAAGAGGACAAGTTTCCCGTAAAGTTGGATGAGAGCGACGAGAGATGGCTTAAGAAGGAAAAGATATCACTGGTCAAGGCGAACGTAGCGAGCACTAAGGAGTTTGTCAGGCACGATTCGGCAAAGCTGACGGACGTTATAGCTAACATATTGTCGGATATAAAAAAGAAGGTAAAAGAGTAGTGAAAAAAGCTAACCTGGCGATGGCGTTCCACTGCCACCAGCCGGTATTTAATTTCGACGGCAACATGGATGAGGCGTATGAAAAAGCGTATCTGCCTCTCTTAGCTACCCTGGAAAGATTCCCCGGGATAAAAGCGTCGTTCCATTTTTCAGGGAACGTAATAGAATGGCTTCGAAGAGAGCACCCCGAGTATATCGACCTTATCAGGAAGATGCTCACGCGGGGGCAGATCGAACTTATGGGTGGCGGTTGTTTTGAGCCGATAATGGCTATTATCCCAGAGCGTGACAGGGCGGGCCAGATGGAGATGAATTCGTCAATTATGAAGGAAGTCTTCGACGTCTCTCCCCGGGGAGCCTGGGTTGCGGAAAGGGTATGGGAACCGGCCATAGCGCAGGCCCTGCACTCATCCGGGATGGAATACACGATACTGGATGATCATCATGTGCGTAAAGCGGGAGTAAGTGAAAAAAACATGAACGCTCCGTATCTTTATGAACACGAAGATCATCCGGTAACGGTCTTTCCCGCGGTCACAAAACTGAGATATACGATGCCTTTCAGACCGCCGGAGGCGACTCTCTCGTACATGAAAAAGATAATGCGCGAGAAAGAGGAAGATAACACGTGTTTCTTTTTCGCGGACGATGGAGAAAAGTTCGGCGCGTGGCCCCGGACATATAAGTGGGTGCACAAAAAAGGGTGGCTTAGTGATTTCCTCAGCAAACTTGAGGCGAACAGTGAATGGCTCCGGACCATGACGTATTCAGAGGTCCTGGATAATGTTCCGCCGGCGAGTGCCGGAGACCTTCCGAGTTCAAGCTATTCTGAGATGGACCAGTGGAGCGGTGGAGATTTCAGGAATTTTTTTAAGAAATATCCCGAAGCCGACCGGATGCGGAAAAGGATGACATTCGTCAGCGATATGATAGATGAGTCGGACGACAATATTTCACACCCCGGCAGACAGCGCGTTAACAGGGCCAGGAGGGAGCTGTTCAAGGCACAGGCGGGATGCGCGTACTGGCACGGCACTTTTGGCGGAGTATACCTTCCGCATCTCAGGGCCGGCGTTTATAGGCATCTGATAAGGGCGCGCGACATACTGGAAGGCGGCAAGGCGCCGGGCGAAGGCAGGTTGTTGGCGGTAGAGACGGGGGCTGAGGATGCCTCCGGGGAGACCGTGATGAGAAATGATTTTCTGGACCTGTACATGCAGCCGTCACACGGCGGCGGTGTCAGCGAGCTTGATTACCGGCCGCTGAGCGTTAATCTGGTAAATATCATGTCACGGTCCAGGGAAGAGTATCATGATAAGATCCGGTGGGGCCATCTGCCGCGTGTAATAAACGCCAGAAGGGCGATACTTCGCGGGGAACATGCCGATATCTACGATGTGTTAGGCATAAAGGAAAAGGGCCTTAAAAAGCGGCTGGTCTATGATGATTACAGGAGATATTCTTTTCTGACCCATGTATTCCATGACGGGCGCGCTCAAAAAGGAACCGCCAGTCGCAGATCGAGTCATAACGGATTCCTGAAAGGGAAATACGAAAAGAAGGTGGAAAACGGAGAGGGGATCTTAGCCGGTATTTTTTCGCGTAAGGACACGATAAGCGGAAAGGGTAAACTCCCGGTAGAGATGGAAGTCATTAAAAGCGTCGCGGTCGGCACAACACCGGAGATCACTTTTTCGCAAAAAGTCTTTAACCGCTCCGGCCGGACATGCAGTTTCGCTTCGGCGATCGAATTTAATTTTCTAGTGTGGGACAAGAGGCTGCTGTCGAAGGGGATAAAGCGCAAAGCTAACAGGTTCCACCTCGAGGACATGTATTCCGGGGCGTGCCTGGAATTCTTATTTGACAGGTGCCTGGAGATATTAGCCTATCCTGTTTATACGGTGAATGGGTCGGAAGAGGGTATCCGCAAGACTTTTCAGGGGATATCTGTCATGGTAGGCGAAGAGAACAGGCAGGTCCGTGCCGAGGGTAGCAGTAATATAATGGTTAAAATAAGCATAACATAAGGCGGAAGATGTTGATAAAAAAAGAGTTAACAGTAAAGAACAAGTCAGGGCTTCACGCCAGACCGGCGGCCCTGTTTGTACAGATAGCTAATAAATTTGACAGCGATATCACTATCATAAAAGAAGAACATGAAGTGAACGGCAAATCGATAATGGGCATTTTAATGCTGGCGGCCGAAAAAGGCGCTAAGGTGACTATCATAGCGGATGGAGACGACGCTGAAGCGGCGCTAGAAGAGTTATCTGAGATATTGCTGCATGATATAGAGGACGAAAAAGTTTTGTAGTAAAGCGCGTATACCAAAAGGGCATAATATGAAACAAAAAAAAGAAGGTTCCGCGAAAAAACAGGTACAGTATAAGGGTATACCGGCCGCTCCGGGTATCGTGATAGGGAAAGTGCACATATTCGGCACCGAAGACATCATGCCTTCTGAGCGGTCTATTCCCGAAAGCCAGATACCGTACGAGGTGACCAGGCTTAAAGACGCCATGGAGCAGACCCAGAAAGAGATCCTTGTTATAGAGAGAAAGATATCCAGGGAAATGGGTGTAGAGCACGGGAGGATATTCAGCGCCCATCTTCTGGTGCTTGAGGACAGTGTCCTAGTCCAGGAGGTCATAGCCCGCCTCAAGAAGAGGAAAAAAAATATAGAGATCATCTTCACTGAAGTACTGGATAAATACATAAACGTTCTTTCGGAAGCGAAAGATGAATATTTGCGTGACAGGATAAGCGACATAAGCGACGTGGGAAAACGTATTCTCAGGAATCTTTTGGGTGCCGAGGAAAAAAGTCTCGGAGAACTTGAAGAAAAGGCAGTTGTCATCGCGTATGACCTTTCGCCATCCGACACGGCTATTATGCATAAAGGCCGTGTCTTGGGTTTTGCGACGGATATCGGCGGCAGGACCTCTCATACCGCTATTATGGCAAAGTCGCTTGAGATACCGGCCGTCGTAGGGCTTGAGTCGATAACCGACCAGGTTAAGAACGGCGACCAGGTAATACTCGACGGTACGCACGGTGTGGTCATAGTGAACCCCACCAAGACGCTGCTTGCTAAATACGAAAAAGAACAGAAAAGATATTTACATCTGGAACGGGATCTTGTAGAGATAAAGACCTTGCTCGGAGAGACTCTGGATGGCAAAAGGATCATAGTTGCGGGTAACATCGAATTGCCGGAAGATGTTGCGAGCGTTATATCTCACGGCGCGGAAGGCATAGGTCTGTACAGGACGGAATACTTCTACATGAATAGAAGGGATCTGCCGAACGAAGAGGAGCAGTTCAACGCGTATAAATCGGTGGCTATGCGGATTAAACCTAGATGTGTTATTGTGAGGACACTTGATCTTGGCGGGGATAAGTTTCTTTCGCAGCTGGATATCCCCAGAGAGATGAACCCGTTCCTCGGCTGGAGGGCGATAAGGTTCTGTCTGGCAAGACCGGATATATTCAAATCGCAGTTGAGGGCAATTTTGAAAGCTTCCGCTTACGGGAACTTGAAGCTCATGTATCCGATGATATCCGGGCTGGATGAGTACTGGCAGGCGAACTCTCTGCTGGAGGACGTAAAGAAAGAACTCCGAAAAGAGGGGCAGGACTTTAACGAGGACATACCCGTCGGAGTGATGATAGAGGTCCCGTCCGCGGCTATAATAAGCGATATCCTCGCGAAAGAGGTGGACTTTTTTAGCATAGGCACTAACGATCTTATACAGTATGCGCTCGCGGTGGACAGGGTCAACGAGAAAATAGCGTATCTTTACGAACCCGCGCATCCCGCGGTTCTGAAGCTGATAAAGATGGTTATAGACAACGGGCACAAAGAGAACATACCCGTTGGGCTGTGCGGTGAGATGGCCGGGGATATATCCCTTACCATGGTTTTGCTCGGTCTCGGCCTCGACGAGTTCAGCACCTCTCCCATAGCGGTGCCCGAGATCAAGAAGATAGTCAGGTCCGTAAGTTACGCGGACGCGCAGGAAATAGCTAACGTCGCGCTCACTTTTAAGACAGGGCGCGAAGTGCAGAAGTACGCTAGGGGTAAGCTGAGAGAGCTTGTGCCGGACATAGCAATTGAACTTGAATAGGCACGAAAAACAGGAAAGGATAAAAATGAAAGGTTTGATATTAGCGGCAGGATACGGTACACGGTTATATCCGCTCACGCTCGATCGTCCGAAGCCACTTGTTAAGGTGGGCGGGCAGACCATACTCGAGAGGCTCTTGAAAAAATTTAAAGACATAAAAGACTGTGACGAGGTGTATATAGTCACCAACGACAAGTTTTACGACATGATCGTTAAATGGGTCAGGGACAGAAGCTTTTCGATAAAGCTCAAGGTTATAAACGACCGCACCAGGTCCAATGATGACAGGCTCGGAGCCATAGGCGACATCAATCTGGTCTTCGAGAAAGAGGCTCCGTCCGACGATGTTCTTATCGTTGCCGGAGACAACCTGTTCGAGTTTGACATACATGATTTCGTCGGTTTTTCGGAAGAAAAGCAAAGCTTTAGCGTGGCGCTTTTTGACGTTAAAGACCGCAAGCTCGCGCAGAAATACGGCATAGTCTCGCTGAACGGGAATAGCAGGATAAGTGACTTTCAGGAAAAACCGGAGAGCCCGGCAAGCACCCTGGCTTCGACCGGCATATATTATATGCCTAAAGGGAAATTGTCGCTGCTCAGTGATTATATAAAGACGGGGCTGGTCAAGGACGCTCCGGGTAACTTTGTGAAGTGGATATCAGAGAACGATGATGTATACGGCTATGTCTTTACGGACGGCTGGTATGATATAGGTGATAAGAATTCCTTGGAAAAAGCTGACATCGAATACCGGGAGAAAGAACTTTAAAGAAGGAGGAAGACAGAAATGAAATCGAAGTATTTATTCACATCAGAAAGCGTTACAGAAGGTCATCCGGACAAGGTATGCGACCAGATATCAGACTCGATACTGGACGCGATATATAAGGACGATCCTTCGGGGAGAGTAGCATGTGAGACCATGGTAACTACGGGTCTCGCGATGGTGGCGGGCGAGATAACCACCTCATGCTACGTGGACATACCCAAGGTAGTGAGAAACACTATCAAGGAGATAGGCTACACCAGTGCCGATTACGGGTTTGATTACCTTACATCGGGTGTTGTGACATCTATACAGGGACAGTCACCCGACATAGCTATGGGTGTCGATCCGGGAGGGGCGGGAGACCAGGGTATGATGTTCGGTTACGCTTCGAACGAGACCAGGGAGCTTATGCCGATGCCGATCACTCTGGCGCACGCTTTGAGCAGGCGTCTGGCTAAGATAAGAAAAGAGAAGCTGGTCGAATATCTGCGTCCCGATGGGAAAAGCCAGGTCACGGTCGAGTATGAGGGCGGGAAACCCCAGAGGGTGGAAGCCGTAGTTATAAGCGCCCACCATGACGCTGAGGTAAACATGAGCGATATACACGCGGATATGAAAAAACTTGTTATAGACGAGATAATCCCCGCGGATCTCATGGATAAGGACACGAAGATATATATCAATCCCACGGGCAGATTTGAAGTTGGCGGCCCGCATGGTGATACCGGTGTAACGGGAAGAAAGATAATCGTCGATACGTACGGTGGCGTGGGTTCGCACGGCGGAGGAGCTTTCAGCGGTAAAGATCCTACGAAAGTGGACCGTTCCGCGTCGTATATGGCCCGTTATGTCGCCAAGAACATAGTCGCGTCAAAGATAGCCGACAAA
>JAVCCB010000075.1 GCA_030765685.1 Candidatus Tantalella remota
AAAAAAACCCCCAGCGCTTAACGCTGAGGGTCTATCCGTTTTTAAACTCCTCATCTGCCAGACAAGCCTCCACGGGCTTTATGACATTATTCTTATGTAATACAGGCAGGTCTTCTGACTTCTCCGGATCTCCAACTGCCTTCCCGCCCTTTTATGGGCAGTGGCTTTCCTGCTGGATGAACTTACCTTTATATTACAAAGGTCAGAGTTACAGCGGCGGGACCGTGTCCGACTTTCACGAACTTCCCTGTTAGGGCCTTGCGGCCGCCTGTATTTATTGTATTTAGTAATCTGTATTCAGTATATAGTTTTTACTGAATACTAATTAGCTAGCAAAATTCTCTTATATTTAGATTCGCCCACCATCCTGCGGGCGGCTTCATATGCGCCGAAAAGGACAAAAGCGAATACAACATTCCCGATCATCGTGTTTCTCAAAAACGGCACCGCTTTTACATAGCAATCAATAAACCCTGCCGTTGTATGCGGGTACCATGCTATCCATACACCGAAGTTGGATATCACAAAGAAAAGAAGCGCTGAGAACACAGTCGCCCCGAGGATATTACCCGGAGTTCTGCGTTCTTTAAGCCACATACCGACAAACCCGATGAGGATAAAAGCTCCCCATGTGAACATAAACACTCCGTGAACGCCTAATATCAAGTCCGTGACTATCATTATCACCAGAGGTACCCATGGCACAAGCCTTTTGTCCAGATAAGCTCCGGCAAAAAGAGCGATAGCCGCTATCGGCGCCAGATTAGGCACATGCGGAATAAGTCTGGCCAGAAAACCCACTATTATAAGTATGTAAAGTATCATCTCATCTCCTTATAGTAAAAAACCGTTCATTGTTCGTTGTTTGTATATTACACAAATATCATACAGAAGTCAAATCGCCCATCAGCTCCCGCTTGCGTGTGACCAAAGCTCTATTCCCGCCAAACTCACGCCCGTAACTACCAGTCCGGCGATAGCGACACCCAGGACCACAGCTATCAGCGCGTAACAAAATCTTATCTTAAAAAGCGTTGCAGCAACACAGCCGGTCCATGCTCCCGTGATCGGCAAAGGTACCGCGACGAAAAGTATCAGTCCCAACGCTTCAAATTTTTCTATCAGCGTCGCTTTCTTTTTGGTCCTCTCGAAGAGCCAGTTAAAGAACTTCTCGAACAGAGGAATATGCCTTAGCCTGTCGGAGATCGGCTGAAGAAGAAAAAGAAGCGGCACCACTGGTATAAGATTTCCCGCGAACGCTAGAAAATACGTTTTAACGGGAGAAAAACCCATAGCAAGCCCCAGCGGGATGGCTCCCCTGAGTTCCGATATAGGCAAGGCCGCCAAAATGACCACGGCAAACTCTTTGTTAAATCCCACAAGATATTCCGTCAACTGCTCTACCATAACATCCTTTCCCGCAAACACGGTCCTTTATTTTTTCCTGAAATGAAATTTGAGTATCAGCGTGAAAAACTTTATCGTATCGCGTATCGGATTGATCTCCGATACTTCCTCCCCGTATATGGTCTGTATAGACACCGACCTGATCTGCATGTTACTCTCGGCTGCTTCGATCAGCATCTCAGATTCTATGTCGTATTTTTTCGATGTCAAAGGCAGAGTCTTCAGAGACTCGACCCTGACCAGCCTGTACCCGCACTGTGTGTCGGGTATATACTGCCTGCACATTCCCGAGATGACCCAGGACATGAATCTGTTAGTCCAGTACCTGAGGAACGGCATCGTCTCCGTTCTCTGCATTCGGTTGCCTATAACAAGATCTACCTCATCGTCCCTGGCAGCCGCCATAAAGGCGGGAATATCCTCGGTATGATGCTGCCCGTCACCGTCCATTATTATGATCCATTCGAAATTGGTTTTTTTAAGGACATAATCAACGCCTTCCCTGACAGAGAACCCTTTGCCGATATTCTTCTTATGCCTGAGGACCATAGCACCGTTATCAAGGGCTATCCTCTCGGTGCTGTCGACGGAACCGTCATCTATCACAAGGACGCTTACTCCCATCCTGACGATATCCCGAACGATATCACCTATCGACCTGGCCTCGTTATACGAAGGTATGATTATTATTGTGTTGTCTTTACTCGATCCCATATGTTCCTAAATTCGTACCATTGGTCCGGATAAGCCCTTACGTTTTCCTCGAAAAGCTTGAGGTACTCCGACATCAAGTTCTGTATATCGGCGTCCCTGTTGCCGGACGGTTTAAAATCTATTGGCTCGCTGAAAGAAAATTTGAATTTATCCCCCTTTTCCCGGGTAAGTACGGCCACGACTATCGGAGCCCCTGTCTTTATCGATATGGCGGCGGCGCCTTTCGGCATTAAAACTTTTCGTCCGAAAAAATCAGCGGGTATACCTCCCCCCGTATAATCCCTGTCGCCGGCTATAGCAAGTATCTCTCCGCGCCTGAGCACCTTAAAACACTCCTTCACCTGCAGCCCCAGAGGTATAGCCTTCATCTTGTTAATGGCCCTGAGCTTGTTGAAAAATTCGTTCACACGGCGTGACGTGTGCTCCAAGACAATGGCGCTTATGGGGTACTTGAGCCCCCCGACGACAGCACCGCCCAGTTCCCAGTTTCCCAGATGCATCGAGACCACGATAACACCCTTTCCCATCTCTATACATCTGTCAAGGTTCCCGATACCGTCTATCTCTATGTTCTCCGCTATGTATTCTTCATTAAATTCAGTGAACCTGAAAAAATCGGTCAGGTATTTTGCGAAATTCTTGAACACCGCCCACAGGTGGATATCAAGTTCCTCCGGATCGACGTCATCACCCAAAATGATCTTGAGATTCCCCCGGAGATTCTCCCTGTCCCTTTCCGATAAGGTGTAAAAAAGCCATGCCACCCCTTCGGCTATGGCGTAACAGGCCTTAAGTGGAAGTATTTTAGTTAGATAATAACCCGTCTTGTACAGAAAATACATCATGTTATTTTTTCAAGTATAAGTTTAGCGATATCGACCGCGCTTCCCGGACGCGCGATCTCTTCGCATTTTCTGCGCATAGTTTCTATTTTATCACCATCATCGAACAGGCTGTTAACGATCTCGTGTATCTCCCGATGGTCCGTAACCTCTATCGCAGCGCCTTCGGACACAAGGTAGTCTGTGTTCATCTGCTCGTGCCCGGGTATCGGTTTTATTATCAGCATGGGCAGTTTTTTTACAAGCGCCTCGGCCGTAGTCATACCGCCCGCTTTCGTAATTATCAGGTCAGCCGCTTCCATCAGCTCATCGATATTATCAACATGGGACAGAACACGCATGTGCCGGCTGCCGTTCTTACTTTCCATCTTTTTGAGTCGGGAATACAGTTTCTTATTGGACCCCGCGACTACCAGTATCTGGTACCCATGCCGCTCATCGCAAAAAAAAGACCTGACTGTCTCTTCCATCACTCCCAGCCCCTGGCTGCCTCCCATCACCAGAAGCACCGGCCTGTCGCCGTCAAAACCCAGATCCTCTTTTGTATTCGAAACGCTATGACCCTCCGAGTACTTCGGATCTACGGGTATGCCGAAAGCTTTGATCTTTTGCGGAGGAACACCCTTTTTCTCCAGCACTCCGGCTGTCTCTTTCGACGGGGTTATATAGTAATCTACTTCATCATAAAGCCAGTAAGAATGCGGGGCATGGTCGGTAAGGATCCCCACCAGCATGGTATCCTTGCCGCAGGACCTTTTATAATCCGCGACCAGACCGCAGGGAAAAGCCTGAGTGCATACGATAACATCAGGCGTCTTGGAATCTATAAGCTTCCTCACCTTTGACATATTGAATTTATGCAGGGCATCTCTCGCCTTCGCCGTCTTTTTCATAACATCGGGGTTGTCGTATATATTCCCCCACAACTCCGGTTTATGCTTTATAACCTCAAGATACGCTTTATTGATGATCTCTCCGAGAATAGGATTAGTGTACCCCAGAGCATTGACCTTCTCTATCTCTATGTCAGGATCAATAGAAAGAAGGCCTTTCTCTACAGCGCTAGCCGCCTGATAATGCCCCGAAAGTCTGGATATGTAGAATATGAGTGCCTTTTTTATCATGGTAATCCGAATCTAAGCTCCAGCCGACGATCCTCAGTTCCTATTCTATGATCGCTATAACTTCGTCCGCTTTTACCTGCTCGCCTTTGAGCTTTAATATGCCGGTCACTGTACCCGCGCACGGCGAGGACACGTCAAAAGTAGCCTTGTCCGTCACTACCTCGACAATGTCCTGGTCTTTTTCAACACGATCATTCACTGCGATATGCCAGAGCGTTATGACCGCTTCATCCGTTTTCCCTGAGATATCCGGAAGTCTTACATCCATCTCTCACCTGCCGTCAGCGTTTCTTCTTCGGAAAGAGTCTCTCCCAGGCCCGAGATGAAGTGTTCTATGAATATCTTTTTCACACGGCCCATATCCAGGTCTTCTCCCAGGCATTCCTCAGCGCTGGTCACGCTTATCTCCTTCTCCCCGCACGGATGCATATGGGAAAAGGGCGTTATGTCATTGCTTATATTGACCGCTATCCCGTGATACGTCACCCAGCGCTTTACAGCTATGCCGATAAACGCTATTTTCTTGCCGTGAACCCACACTCCGCGTTTCCCGTCGATCCTGGAAGCCGGAACTTTCAGTTCCTCCAGAGAACAGCAGACCATATCTTCCAAAAGATCGATATACCCTGATATGCGTTTTCCCCTAGCTCTAAGATCCACGATAGGATAAATGACCAGCTGCCCCGGGACGTGACAAGTCACATCTCCACCTCTTGACGTCCTAATAACAGGTATCCCGTTGGCATTAAAATAATCAGGATCAAAAACACCCTTTTCATCCGCAAGGCGTCCGAGAGTCACTACCGGAAGATGCTCAAGGATCAAAAGCGTATCCCCGACTTCACCGGTCATCCTTTGCCGCAAAAGATCTTCCTGCCTTTTGAGGGCATCTTCGTATCCCACCTTTCCCAGATCGCATATGTTAAAACAGGAAGTAGCCATACCGCTTACATCACCTCTTCGAATCCGCCAAATTCCTTGAAATAATCTACCACTCCGCCCTTTTCCAGGAACTGGCGCATTATCCTGGGGATGGGCTTGATCTCGAGATTAACGCCCTTTGAGATGTTCCTGAGGATGTTCTCCTCAAGGTCAAGCTCAAGCTCGTCCATGTCGTCTATGTAGTTCGTTTCACATTCCACAAGGCAAAGACCAACGTTGAAAGCGTTACGGTAGAATATCCTCGCGTAGCTTTTCGCGATCACCGCGCGCAGCCCGCTCGCTCTCAGCGCTACCGGCGCCTGTTCCCTTGACGACCCGCAGCCAAAATTCTCTCCGGCTACAAGAAAATCACCATCATTTATCCTCGCGCTAAAATTATCTTCGATATCTTCGAAGATATGCTTTGAAAGCTCCTTGGGATCCTGTATCTTAAACTTATATCTTCCGGATATTATGTAATCCGTGTTTATATCGTTCTGCATCTTCAATCTGTGCGCGTATTTTGTCATTTTTATCTCCTTGTTCAGTGATCACTGTTTTACAATCTTCTTTTATGTTCCCTCGGATCCGCTATCTTCCCTTCAAGCGCGGTAGCCGCGGCAGCGGCCGGGCTCCCGAGATATATATCACCCTTGGGATTGCCCATACGTCCTTTAAAATTCCGGTTTGCCGTTGAGAACGCTTTCTCTCCGTCTGCAAGAACCCCCTGATGGGTTCCCACGCAGGGTCCGCATCCGGGATTGTTGACTATCGCTCCAGCCTCTATGAACGTTTCCACATATCCCTTTTTAAGAGCGTCGACATATATCTTCCTAGACGCCGGCGTCACTATGACTTTTATACCGTGCGCCACTTTTCGCCCTTTCAATATCTTCGCGGCGACCTCAAGGTCTTCCAGCCTGCCGTTAGTACATGTGCCTATGGATACCTCATCTATTGGCGTACCTTCCACCTCTTCAATATCACATACATTATCCACAGTATGAGGCCGGGCGACCTGTGGCGTGAGATCGGAAACATCATATTCCAGTTCCTGGATGTAACGGGCATCCTCGTCGGCTTCGATCGACCTCGGCTCCCGCAGCGAATGTTTTCTTGCCCAATCAAGCGTTTTTTTGTCCGCCCTCATTAGCCCGCATTTGGCCCCCATCTCTACAGCCATGTTGGAAATAGTAAGTCTTGAATCTACAGTGAGATCGTCGATAGTCTTGCCATAGAACTCAACAGACTGGTACGTCGCGCCATCAGCTCCCGTATCTCCGATAATGTGCAATATAAGGTCTTTCGAGTAAACACCTTTGGGAAGATCCCCGCTAACGGTGATCTTTATGGTCTCCGGCACGCGGAACCAGTTCTTTCCACTCGCCAAAGCTATCGCGAGATCGGTAGACCCCACACCCGTCGAAAGTATGTTAAGCGCTCCGTATGTGCACGTGTGTGAATCCGCGCCTAGCACCAGGTCTCCGCATGTAATATATCCGGATTCCGGTACAAGCTGATGACACACACCGCAGCCAACGTCGAACACCTTGACCCCGTGTTCTTTTCCAAAGAACCTGATCTTATCATGTATGGCGGAAACCCCCATGTTGGGACTGGGAGACGAATGGTCGATCACCATGCAGAATCTGTCCCTCGCATGAACGTTCTCCACGCCAAGCTTCCTAAAACTGTCTATTATCATCCCGCTCGTACCATCCTGACCAAAACAGAAATCAACATTAGCGATAACTATGTCGCCGGCCCTTGCCCTTTTAGCGGAATGGTCAGATAATATCTTTTCAGCTATAGTTTGTCTCATTTTTATGCTCTCCTTTTATGTGGCAATATCTTAAAGTTCATTTGCCCATTTTTTTATGCGCTCCGCGCCTTCTTCAATAGTTTTGAGATCTGTAGCAAAACTTATTCGCACGAACCGGTCGTCTCCGAAAGGTCCTCCCGGAATAACAGCGACCTTTGTTTCCTCGAGCAGCCTCTTCGCGAAAGTCATAGAATCCAGTCCGTAATCGGAAATGTCACAAAAGAGGTAAAAAGCACCTTCCGGCGCGAGCGGCCTTATGGTGCTGCCGTCTGTAATGCAGTTTACGAGAAAATCCCTGCGCTTCTGGAACATATCACTGTTATCTTTGATATCTTTGTCCAGATCCACGGTCAAAGCGCATTCCGCCGCCGCCTGGCTTATGGAACACGGATTAGAAGTGGACTGGCTCTGCAGCGTCGAGACCAGACCCGCTATCTTTTTATCCCCAGCCATGTAACCAATCCTCCACCCCGTCATCGAATGGCTTTTGGAAACACCATTGATTGTAACAGTAAGGGCCCTGGCCTCGTCCGACAACGACGCTATGGAAACATGCTCCCTGCCGTCGTACAGTATTTTTTCGTATATCTCATCGCTTATTATCGTGATCCCAGCCTCGACGCATACCGCGGCCACCGCCTTAAGCTCATCTTCGGAATAAACTACTCCGGCAGGATTAGAAGGACTGTTTATTATGATCGCCCTGGTCTTGTCGGTAAGCGCCGCTTTTATGTCATCCGCCGATACTTTAAACCCGCTTTCGAGCGTCGTCTTAAGTATCTTCGGAACAGCACCGGCAAGCTTGGCCATCTCAGGATAACTGACCCAATACGGAGACACTATAAGCACCTCGTCTCCCGGATTACATATAGCCAGCAGTACATTATATATCGAATGTTTCGCCCCGCAGGATATGACGATCTCATCCGTCGCGTAACCAAGCCCATTATCCTTCTTAAGCTTGGAGCAAATGGCTTCTTTCAGGGTTTTAGTCCCCGCCGCCGGCGTATATTTCGTAAAACCATCCTTTATGGCCTTTATCGCCGCGTCCTTGATCACGTCCGGCGTATCAAAATCGGGTTCACCAGCAGCCAGAATAATAACGTCTTCCCCCGCTGCTCTCATTGCTTTTGCCTTGGAAGTTATAACCAAAGTTGCCGAAGGCTCAACAGAAAGTAACTTCTCAGAAAGTCTCATATCTCGCTCCTTTATAATAATATTATATGAGCTATAGTATAAGTTAAATAAAATAGCATAATATTAACAAGAATTCAAGGGGTAAAAGTAGTGAAAATAGCAGCAAATTTACGTAAGTGGTTATATGGTAAGGAGAAGTGAGAATGGGGCTTGTTGCATATGGATAGCTCGGGTCATTAAAATCCTAAACCCAAAATCCAAAGGAATCATTGAAATCCAAAACCCTAAAAAAACGCTACTTTTAGGTTTTGTCATTTGGATTTCATTTGGGTTTTGGATTTTGTCATTTGGATTTTAACGCTATTTGGTGCCCCACATCCCTCTTCCCTC
>JAVCCB010000003.1 GCA_030765685.1 Candidatus Tantalella remota
TAGAGGGCAATCCGGTTTTTATATACCATGATATTTTCAACCCTGACAAAAAAGAGGTCGATGACCTGAAAGACCGTTACCGGACAGGGAATGTAGGCGATGTCGAGGTGAAACAGAAACTTACTGATGCTTTAAATGCTCACCTTGATCCTATTCGCAGGAAAAGGTCTGAGATCTCTGATGATGAGGCGCTCCGTATAATAAAAGAAGGCGCCTTAAGGGCCAGGAAAGCGGCAAACGAGACGATGAGTCAGGTCAAAGAGTGTTTGCATCAGATAAAAAGTTAAAACGTCATCCCGGAATCCGCGATAGCGGATATCCGGGATCAAATGAAAATAATAATTATCTTTATTGGATCCCCGCTTAAAGGCTGAAGCCTTTTGGCATTCGGCATTTAAGCGGGGGCCTTTGCCCCTCGGTCACATGCGGGGGATGACGTCATCAACCCTTAACCCTTGAAAGACCATGTCATACAAAGTCAAACTTAACATTTTTGAAGGGCCTCTGGATCTTTTATTGTTCCTTATAAAAAGGGACAAAATTGATATCTATGATATCCCGATCACCAGGATAACCGGCCAGTATCTTGAGTATCTTGAGCTTATGAAGATGCTTGACCTGGAGATAGCCGGAGAGTTCCTTGTAATGGCAGCTACTCTTATGCACATCAAGAGCAAGCTATTGCTTCCTCCCGATGAGGTCGAGGAAGAGGAAGAAGAGCAGGAGGATCCGAGAGAAGAGCTTGTAAGGCGGTTGCTTGAATATAAGAAATACAAGGAAGCGGCTGATCGCCTGAAAGTAATGCATGAGGACCACAAACTTACGTTTTTGAGGAGAGGCGCCGGTGAAAAGGAAAAAATAGTTTCCAAGGACGGAGATGAATATTTTGAAGCCAGTCTGTTCGACCTGATAACCGCCTTCAGAAAGATACTTAAGGAAGTTCCTAAAGAAGTGTTCCATAAGGTAGTTAAGGATGAATTCAGTGTAAGCGATAAGATACATTATATATATCACGTGTTAGCAGGGAAGCCTAAGATAAATTTTTCTTCACTTTTCGAGAAGGTGAGTTCTAAGGATGAGATAATAGCTATTTTTCTGGCTATCCTGGAGCTTCTGAAGATGCGAGAGATACTTGTGGCGCAGGGAGAGTTTTTTGGAGAGATAGAGATAAGAAGAAACCCTGAGCTTGAGAAAAGTTCATAGTTGGTAGTTCGTAGTTCATAGAGCGTACGGTTGCCGACAATGAACAAAGAACAAAGAACAACGAACAATGAACACGGGTTCAACAAAGAGGATGACATGGAAAATATAGACAGGATTAAGAGCATAATAGAGGCACTTTTGATAGTTTCTGAAGGAGGATTGACCGCGGAAGACCTAAGAAGCGCAATACCTGACGCGGACATGAAGGATATCAATGAAGGGATAAAACTTTTGAAAGAGGAGTTTGACTCCCCACGCAGAGCTTTTAATATAGCGGAGATAGCCGGACGGTACAGGATAGTCACAAAACCGGAATATATGCCGTGGATAGGGAACCTGTATAAAAAGGAAGTGGATAGATTGTCAGGACCTGCCCTGGAAACGCTGGCTATTCTAGCGTATAAACAGCCGGCCACCCGGGCGGAGATCGAAAGTGTGAGGGGTGTTAATGTAGGCGGAGTCCTCAAAGCGCTTTTGGAGAAGGATCTTTTGCAAGTAAAGGGGCGTAAGGAAGTAATAGGTAGGCCTCTTCTTTACGGTACCACGGGAAAGTTCCTTGAAATATTCGGTTTAAATTCGCTTGAGGACCTTCCGATACTGAGGGATTTTACTGAGGAAGATCTGGAGTACGGGAAACCGCAGGAGGTTGTAGAGGTAGAGGACGGGTCCACTGACGATAGTTCACAGTCCACTGGTAGTACGGAGCCGGGAGCAGGGAGCGGGGAGCAGGGAGCATCCGTCTTTGCTGAAGCTACGGCGGACAAGGGGAGCGTGGAGCACGTGGAAGAACCCGATACCCGGTACCCGATACCCGATACTAGTGATACAGATAAGGAGACGGAAGTACAGGAGGATATTCAGGAGACTGAAGGTGAACTTCCCGAGGCAGAGCGCATAGAGACAGAGGTACACGAGCCTGAAACGATCACAGAAGCCAATCAGGACCAGGAGATCGCGGAAGAAAAACGGGAAGTGAAGGAAGAAGAGTCGGATGACAGTGATCAGTCTGCTGATAGCACGGAGCAGGGAGCATCCGCCTCCGCTGAAGCCACGGCGGACAAGGGGAGCGGGGAGCACGTGGAAGAACTCGATACCCGGTACCCGATACCCGATACTAGTGATACAGATAAGGAGACGGAAGATGAAGCCGAAAAAACTGAGTGATCTGAGAAAAGACATTGATAAGATCGATACCAGCATTATAGACCTTATGAATAAACGCGGCGCTCTGAGCCGAGAAATAGGTAATATAAAAAAGAGCAAAAATCAGCCGGTATACAGTCCTGACAGGGAAAGTCAGATATATGACAGGATAACTAAAAAGAATAAAGGCCCTATCAGGGATGATTCAGTCAAAGCCGTGTACAGCGAGATAATGTCGGCTTGCCTGTCGCTGGAAAAACCGGTAACCGTCGCGTATCTGGGGCCGGAGTTTACGTTCACCCACCAGGCATCTCTGAGAAAGTTCGGGTCCAGCGTGAAATATCTTTCCTGCGACGGCATAGCGGATGTGTTCAGGGAAGTAGAAAGGGGTAACGCGGATTACGGCGTAGTGCCTATAGAGAATTCCACGGAGGGGGCGGTTAACCACACACTTGACAGGTTTGTGGACTCTCCGCTTTTCGTATGTTCCGAAGTATATCTGCCGGTAAAGGAGAATCTTCTTTGCAAGCACGGAGATATGAGCAAAATAAAGAAGATATATTCACATCCGAACGTTTTCGGACAGTGCAGGGGATGGATAGAGAAAAATCTGCCCTCAGCTAAGCTGCAGGAAACGGCGTCGACAACAAAGGCGGCCGAAATGGCCGCGAGACGCGCGGATTCGGCGTGTATAGCCAGTGATCTGGCGGCCAGAAAATATGCCCTTAAGATCCTTGCCAGATCCATAGAAGACGCGGTTACTAACGTAACGAGATTTCTTATAATAGGAAAAGAGATGAGCGGAGTTTCCGGCAAAGACAAAACGTCCATTATGTTCTCTGTAAAGGACAGGCCGGGCGTTCTGCATGACATGCTGAACGCGTTCAAGAAGAGCGGGATAAACTTGAGTAAAATAGAATCAAGGCCGTCAAAAAAGAAACTTTGGAAATATTACTTTTTCATAGATATGGATGGTCATTGTGAAACGCCCAAGGTCAAAAAAGCGCTTAAGTCACTGGCAGACAAGTGCTATTTTGTAAAGAACCTGGGATCATATCCCTGTGGAAAATGATATAGTACCGAGTATCTGGTACCGAGTACCGGGTTAATGTTTGCCCGATACACGATACTCGATATCCGGAACCATGATGCGAGAGGATAAATATGAAAAAGCTGTGGAAAGAGATACTGGACCAGCTAACGCCTTATGAACCGGGCAGGCCCATAGAGGAAGTTAAAAGGGAACTGGGGCTTGAGAAGGTAATAAAGCTGGCTTCCAATGAGAATCCCCGAGGGCCGTCTCAGAAGGTCTTGGATGCTATTAACACTGCCGCGAAGGAGGCGAACAGGTATCCTGACGGGGGATGTTTTTATTTAAGGAAGGCGTTAAGCGCGAACCTGGCTGTACCGGGAGAAAAGATAGTTTTTGGTAACGGGTCGGACGAGCTTATCATACTGGCTTTAAGAGCTTTCGTCCATCCGGGTGAGGAAGTCATAATATCGGATCCTACCTTTATGGTCTACAAGATAGCGTCCAAGGTGGTCGGTGCCGAGATCGTCACTGTTCCCGCGGTGGATTTTAAATATGATCTCGACGGCATGCTGAAAAGCATAACCCCGAAGACAAAACTGATATTTATCGCGAATCCTGAGAACCCGACCGGGACCTACATACCGAAGAAAGAATTCGATGAGTTTATAGAGAAGGTGCCGGAAGATGTGGTTGTCTTCATGGACGAAGCCTATTACGAATTCGCCGCGGTGGGGGATTACCCGGAAAATATACCGCTTACAGAGAGAAAAGATAAGAACGTAATAGTTTCCAGGACGTTTTCTAAGGCGTATGCTCTTGCCGGCCTTAGAGTGGGGTATGCTATTGCCCGGAAAGATCTTGCGGTAATACTTAATAAGGTACGGGAGCCGTTCAATATTAACTCCATAGCGCAGGCCGCGGCGATCGCCGCGTTGGCCGATACCGAAAGCCTGAATAATTCGCTTAAGCTGGTAAATGAAGGAAAAGAGCTGTTTTATGAGGTGTTTGAAAATATAGGATTGGATTATGTTTCTAGCCGGACTAACTTCATCCTGGTAAACGTAAAAAGGGATTCTAAAGCGGTATTCGAACACCTGCTGCGCGCGGGAGTGATAATAAGAGAAATGTCAGTATGGGGCCTTCCCGGATTTGTGAGGGTCAATGTGGGGACTCCGGAGGAAAACGACAGGTTTATCGAGGTCTTCGAGGAAGCGATGAAAGTCATACCGGAAACAAAGAAATAGAAATAAGACGTCATCCCGGAATCCGCGATCAAATAAAAACAGTAATTATTTTTATTGGATCCCCGCTTAAAAGATGCGGGGATGACGTTCTCACTCTGAAAAAAGGAGATAACTATGATACTCGTACTCAAGCCTAATGCTACACAGAAAGAAGTCGAACACATAATGGACAAAATAGAGAAGATGGGTCTGAAACCCTGGCTTTCCGAAGGCGTGGAAAGGTCCATTATCGGCGTTATCGGAGAGGAAGATGTGATCCGTGTAATGCCCCTTGAGGGTATTCCCGGAGTGGAAAAGGTCCTCCCTATATTGAAACCGTATAAACTGGCCTCTCTTGAATTCAAGCCGACGCCGAGTAAGATCCATCTTGGCGGGGGAGTGACTATAGGAGGTAAGAAGATCATAGTGATGGCGGGGCCGTGCTCTGTTGAGAACCGGGATATGATAATAGAAACGGCCGAGGCGGTAAAAAATGCCGGAGCTTCAGTTGTCCGGGGCGGGGCGTTCAAGCCCAGGACATCTCCTTATAGCTTTCAGGGGCTGGGAGAAGAGGGATTGGACTATCTGGCGGATGCGAGAGAAAAAACAGGTCTTTTGGTCGTCACGGAGCTTATGGATATTAGGACTCTTGATATGTTTCTGGAAAAGGTCGATATTATTCAAATAGGCGCCAGGAATATGCAGAATTTCGATCTTTTAAAAGA
>JAVCCB010000030.1 GCA_030765685.1 Candidatus Tantalella remota
ACAAGATCGCTGTTTCTTGTCCTTCCAACATAAAATTCCCTTTCGAGGGGGATGAGGTGCGTATGAAGGCAGTTGATCTGGTAAGCGGCAGGTCGGTTCTGACAGACACGGTTTTTCCTCTCGAAAGGGAATTTTATGTTGGAAGGACAAGAAACAGCGATCTTGTAGACAGGGAGAATGACGCGCTCTCGGTCCGGCATTTTTCCGTTATGGCCGCGAGGGATAGCGCCGGGCACCTGATCTTCCAGGTCACAGACTCGGGATCCCGAAACGGAACGATCGTACAATGGGACGGAACAGTGGAAAAAGGTCTTGAAATGCCGGTGTTCCTACAGGAACCGGAGTCTGATGAAGCCGAGTATCCTGACTGGATGGACGATGATATAGAAGAATGGGAGGGCCATACTCCGGATCCCGGAGACACTCCGACAGGCGTGGGTGTGTTCGCGGCGCAGGGTAACGGAGAGGCGAAAGTCCACACGACTGGGGCGGAGGATATTCTGGGGGCCGATGATCTTACAAGGTACGCGAGGATGCCGAGAACGAACGCTGATGACCTTATAGAGTATATTAGGAAGACGGGGCTAACTAAACAGGCATCCGTGATAAGGCAAGCATTACGAGGGGAGATCCTTTTTCAGGATAAACTAGAAAAATTTGAGGAAAAGATGCTTCTTTTGGAGGTGTCTACTCAGGCCATACAGAAAACAGAAATGCTTTTTAAGAAAGCAGGAAAGGGCGTGTATAGTGTACAGGAGATATTGAGCATGACCGGCAGAAGTAACCGTGAGGATGTGATGGTGGGGCTGGCCAGAATGTTAGCGGAGATCCAGATTGCCGCTTATACTGAGAAGAAAAGAACAGAAGTCGAGAACAAGCCGCTATGGGAAGGCATGCTAAGTTACAGGAAGGCTTTGGAGGAGGACAGGTTTTATATAGCTGTGGATGGTGAAGGCGCTCCTGCCGGATTTTGTCAGGTAAGGCTTAATGGGGCGGAGATGAGGTGGGATCTAAAGACTCTCGCTGTCTCTCCGGAACATCAGGAAAGCGGGTATGGCGCGCTGTTGATGGACAGTATGTTCGAGATGATAGTCTGGTCAAGGGAATATGGTGAAGGTATCCGGAAGGTGCATATCCTGTCGGCTCTAGAAGGGAAGGTCTATAACTTTTATGACAGCTACCTGGAGAAAAGGAAAGACCTGCCGTCGGACGCGGACAGGTTCTGGCGTCTGGAATCGGAAAAGCTTGTAAGCTCATATGAAGTGAGTATCGTTCAGATGTCAGACAATGAACTTGAGATGTATGGAGCGATCCTGAAGGACAATGACCGTCACAGCCAAAGACTTCTCAGGCACAGTAGAGCGTTTTATAAGAAGATGGATAGTATCAGTAAGGGGACGCCGATAGACGTGGTCATAGACCTGTCGCTTATCCCCGAGAGAGATATGCAGAAAAATATGGAAGTCTGGGCATGCCTGGTGCTTCTTTGCAGGGATATGGAGAACGTTAATTTCATCCTGGAGGGAGAGCCCGTATGGGCGAGGGAGCATGATCTGTCAGAGACTCTGACGTCTCAGATGGATAATGCCCCGGATCCTGAAAAAGCACTTCAGGCTCTTATGTCGGAGATATACAGGAAGGCCCTGTTTTTTGGAGTCGAAGGCGGCCTTGATGAGCTTGCCCTTGAGCGGGTAAAGACCAGCCGTACTTTGGTGGCGCCAGGGGAAGAGGCGACAGTCGAGATACCGATAATCTCAAAAGAGCTTCTGGAATGGGGCAGGGGTAAAGGTATTACCATAGGGGTGAATCAGTATCCTGTCGTCCTTGAGGGGTATACGGCGGAAAGCGGTCTGAAGGTAGCTCTCAGGAACTTTGAGGGGGCTCTCGCTATAGGTCTTGCCAAGGCATCTATGGTCCTGGCTAAAAGGCGCGATTTTCGTGAAAAAGATGAGTCTGACAATGAATTGCCGGTTTTACAGGAGAAGATCCTGAAAAGCATGCAGGGTATATACAGTCTTTTCAGGGATGATGTAGATCTAACTATGGATGACCTTGATGATATGATAGATAGTTCCCAAGCGGTGAGGATGAACCTTGCCATCTCCCTTTTTCTACCCCCGGTAGTCAGGATGGTGGTAGAGAAGCTTCACGATCTTCACGACGGCATACAGCTTTTGCTGCAGGCCGCGTAATGCAACCCTTCATATTTCATACATTTATCCGATTGTTAGGAATCGCGGAAAAAGTTACATATATACCTTGACATAAAGAACTTTTTTGGTAGAATTAACATTCCGACATCTCGAGGTTTAGAGAACAAAGTAGTATAAAACTCCACCTTACGCTGACTTAAGTCAAGCTATAGGTGGAGTTTAGTGTGTGCATAGTACTATATAGTATAATTTTTTCAGGGCACGGAATGCCCTTGTAGCTCAGCCGGTAGAGCACATCCATGGTAAGGATGGGGTCGCCAGTTCGATTCTGGCCGAGGGCTCCAGCAAGATAAGATGGTACTGCGGCTAACTTTTAAGCAGTCCATTTAGCGAGAGAAAAAATAAAGAGTTTGAAAAGTTTGTTGAAGAAAAATCTCACGTTTCAAGGGGGTAAGAGATGGCAAAGGCAAAATTTGAAAGAACAAAACCGCATCTTAACATTGGCACGATAGGTCATGTTGACCACGGTAAGACGACGTTAACGGCGGCGATAACGATGTATCTGGCCAATAAGGGTCAGGCGGAAGTCAGGGAGTTTGACACGATCGATAAGGCGCCTGAAGAGAGGGAAAGAGGCATAACGATCGCTGTAGCGCACGTTGAGTACGAGACGGAAAAGAGGCATTACG
>JAVCCB010000047.1 GCA_030765685.1 Candidatus Tantalella remota
CGAAAGAACTGATAGGTGGAAAGACGTACGATTTTATAGTAAGCAGGAACGAAAACAGACAGCCGGTCGTTATACAATGCGCCGCCGAAAAAGCAGAATCAGCGTTGAAAAAATATACCACCGGAGCGAAAAAAATATCAGCCTCAGATCTGGTTGTTATGATGTTGACCGGATTTGAAGAAAATAAGTCATACGTAAGGGTTGTTGCCGGAACGGCCGGGGAAATTGAGCAAGTGATCGATGGCAGCGAAGAAGCCAAAAACAGGTTGATGGTTGACCTTCAGTGTTATTTTGATACAAGTCATCATCAAGTGATCTTAAAACATCCCAGAGGTGTTTTTAAAGATGATACCTTCCATGCTTTTAGCGATCTATTGATAAAAACCGGCTTTGAAGGCCTCGCCATAAAATGCCATGCTGGGGACCTGACGGATTTTAGACCGTACGCGACGTGTTTCGGGGCGGGAATATCATGGCAAGATATCCCAAATGGAATCAGAACGGTATTGCAGAAAATTTCAGGAGGTACATTCGTAAATGACGGGAAGACGCATATTTTCAGTTTTATCTTATCCGTTTTCATGAGATATGGAAGAGCGATGGTCGAATTGGAAAAACTGAACGAGGCGGAAAAAGAGCTGAGGCAGGTGTCTTTGAGATATAGGAAATTGGGTCCGGAATCCATTCGTTTGAACGACTTGTTCGTAAAAACAAATAATGAATTGAGGCAGGCGGCCGATCCTGAAAATCCCGCAAAAGCGGCTAAACTCAGTGATGTCAAAAATAAGTTGGATCTGATTTTAGCCGAGCACAGGGAATATTTATCCGGCATAGAAGAGTATATTAAAAATTTGCGAAGAGATTCCGAACAGCTGAAAAGGTCAGAAAAAACTTTGGTTAAAGTTGTGGAGGAGGCAAAAGCGCGTATAGCTAGATTGCAAAAGGCCAACGGCGTTGAAGTTCAGGACACGAGTTACAATGACAGCAAGGACAAGGAAAAAGCTGTCTGGTATGCGAGGGAACTGTATGGAAAATTGCCCGGTATGGTTCTCTCGGGGGAGATAGGCCGGCCGGCGGCCCCGCGGCAGAACAGAGGGGCCTTTAATCCTTCTCCCGCTCAAATAGGGTCGATAAGAGATATGGTGAACGGTATTTCTTATCTTCTGGAAAAGTTTGAGTCCTTTCTTAGGTATATCGGTATTAACGAAAAGTTTTTGTTTTCGAATGGAACGGAAGATGGCGTTGCCGTAGGTATGTCGGAAGTGACGAAAAAACTTAGCGGTGAACAGGGGTTACCATTGGCCGGAGTTCTGGAGAGATTGAGACGTATTTGTGACAGCCATTCTTATTTTAAACAGAACGAAAAACAAAAGGCAAGGGAGTTAGCGGATACGATTACCACGAAGGTATGGGAAGACCTTGCCAGGAGATACCGTCTTGGAAGGCTCCCCGTGGTCCCATACCAGGATATAACCCTGCTGTATTCGATAAGGATAGTCGCCGGTGAAGTAAAAGTCGCCTTGAACGTTCCGGTATTACATGGTCAGACCGGTATCTTTATGGACAGTACTCTTGAAAACTCCAGGAAACGGCTTAACTTCCGGCGTTATGGATATTTTGATTTGCCGGCCATTCCCAGGCCTGAATATTTATCCCACTTACCAGCCAGGCCATGGCCTGATTATGTTTACAGCACGGCGATGCTGGCTATTAAGGCATGGCGTGGATTGATAGACCTTGTATCCGGCGGATCGGGAAAGGCCAAAAGTATAAACGATATTTTTGATCTGGCTGCGAGTGAGGGCCGTGATTCTCTATACGAGCATGAAGTTTACAGGATTTTTGATATTTTAGGCATTGCCCGCCCCGACCATATGTTTATTCCATTTGGGACTGACGACGAGACCCGTGACGATATAAGAATGAAACTTCTTTCGGCCTTGGACCTGGGCTCTGAAAAACTGGTAATGAAAATAGTTGCTTCCGAGGTTACTCACAAAAGCAAGCACCAAGCGGGTTCGGGAGTTCTTTTCCCGAACAGGGATCCGGAAGAGTTGATAGAGGAGTATCTGCGTCTCAAGGAAACGTTTGCTTTGCCGGAATTAGGTAGTAAAGGGATACTGATCTTTGAAAAGATACTCTTTAAGGAGAAACAGGAATTTTTGATCGGAGCCAACTTTGACAAACAGTTTGGTCGTAACGTGCTTATGTTTGGTAGCGGCGGGACAGGGGCAGAAGAGATCAAAGATATGTCGTATCGGGTGGTGCCGGAGACGAGATGGGGCCTGTTCCGGGTTGGAAGGCAGATCCGCAACATGATACTTAAGACAGAGATAGGCAAAACGGTAACCCGCAAGGAACGCGCCGGTTTGGCCGGAACTTTAGCGTCGGTAGAGAAGTTGCTGCGTCTTTCAGACAAGTACGTCATTCAGGAGCTCGATATAAACCCCTCAGTATTTGACAAGAATAACGGCGCGGTTGTGGCTTTGGACGGTGTCTTGAAGTTCACTTCGGCGGAAAAATTGGCAGCTTCCTGTAATAAGACAAAAGAGAAAGACCTTACAACGCTTCTGATGCCTCGGAAGGTAGTGGTTTTTGGGGGAGGGATCACCGCTAAAAAGGTGGAGAAGCAGATCCGGGGAAATAACGCGGGGATAATGGTAGACCGTGTTCCAAGCGGATCAGAATTGCCGGATGATGCTGACCTTGCGGTTATCTGTTCGGATCGGAAAAAAGTTGTGCCGATCATAGAAAGGATAATCGATAAAAAAGAGAGCGAGAATAAAAAGGATATCTCTGTGATAGTCATTGCCGGAGGTTTCGGTGAATCCGAAACCGGGGAGGGTTTCGATTCTGACCTGGACAATGCCATGCAGCGGGCAAAAGATAAGGGAGTGAATTTGAACGTACTTGGTCCCAATGCCCTGGGTATGTGGACAGGTAGCCACGGTTATTCGGCCTTATTCATAGATGAGACCAAGCTGAATATATCTTCAGGGGGAAAAGAAAATTGCTGTATTATCACCCAGAGCGGAGGGTATATCGGTACGCAGGTGGAATTGAACCCGGATAAGAATTGGGGCCTTATCGCAAGTATAGGCAACGGTAAAGATTTCGGGGCAGTCCAGCTTCTTAAGGCAACTTTGGACCTGCGGCCGGAGATCGATGACATTGATATTTACCTTGAGGGTCTGAAGCCAGGCGAAGGCAGATTGTTGTGCGAGTTGGTCTCTCGAGCAAGAAGAGAAGGTAAAAAGGTAAAAATATACTTGACCGAAAAAACCGATATATCCGAGGGATCCGCGGCTTCCCATACGGCATCGATGTTGCCGCAGCGTGAGATTGCCGTGTACCTATTGAAAAGGGCAGGAGCGGAGATAGCCATAAAGCGCGCCGATACGCCGTTCGACCAGGAAGGCCTTAAGCTGAAGATTACTCCGACCGGCCCGATAGGTAGCATCGGTATGGTCACCAATACCGGCATAGAATCGGTAACGGTCGGTGAATCTGAAGGGTCGGTTCTTTTGGAACAGTTTGACAGCGTTTTACGAGACGAATTTGGATCCCTAGTGCCCGACATAGGAACAATAAGGAATCCGTTGGATATAACCGGAGCTGGTACCGACGATGATTTTATCAATTCTGCAAAAGCCATGCTAAATTCAGAAAGTATTGACGCTTTGATCCTTTCGGTTGCCTTACATTCACCCGGGATAAAGCATACCATACAGGAAAGCGAGATTAAGGAAGGCAGTTTTATTCACAGAGTGGTGGAGCTTGTCAAAGCTTCCCCAAAACCCGTGGTTCTGGCCATTCCGTCAGGCAGGGACGCCTGGCCGGCTGTCTTTGATTATCTTGATA
>JAVCCB010000057.1 GCA_030765685.1 Candidatus Tantalella remota
AAAGACCCGCGCGGTCTCCCCTCTCAAAGAACTCAAAACATGTTCCGGAACATTTTCAAAAGGCTGGATATTGCGATAGACAAGGGGCCCTGACTGGTAAAGATCTACGACTTTAAGGAAATTTTTCCAGTTTATCCCGGACTTGATACCCTCTGATGCCTCTTGCCTGTTTTCCTGTGACATTTCTATACGCGCCAGAGAGATAACGAGCCTCTCTTCCGGGGTAAGGTCGGTTATGCCGTGCGCAAGTGCCGGATAATATCCTGTCATGATATGAGATGTATCCTCTGGGTATCGTAAGACTCGTTACCGGACCTTAAAAGATCACAAAATATTTCTCCGATGATAAAAATGTGCCTGTCACGTCCGTATTTATCATCGACCACCTTTACTGTTTCCTTCAGAAATCTTTCAGCAAAAACAGTGTTCCTGTCCCTGTGTCTTACAAAAAAATTTACCAGAACATTCCCCTTGTCTTGGTGATCCAGCAAAGCTTCGGCACATCTGGTACCATTTACCAGGGCAAATATTTTATTCTGCCCCTCCCCATGGACATTAACGAACATAAGGTGGGAATATGACCTTTTTCTCAAGGTAATGTACAAAGGATTGCGGGATACGGAAAGGATGATAGGGTCTAGGAACCTCCTCCTGAAAAGAAACGGTGTAATATCATATCGTGAAAGAAAACCCAGCAATCTGTTCAGATTGCTCCAGGGAAAACCCTTCATATCGTAGTTCTTCCCGTTAGTTCTTTTTACACTTATGACTTTTCCCAGGATATCATCATTCGGGACTTTCTCTGTGAATATCTTCGACTCGTTGTCACCTTTAAGGAACATGAACGGCTCATCTTTGGGAATTGATATTACACGGTGGGCTACCAACTCTTTAAGTTCTTTATCGTCATAAATAACCAGGTCTCCCGGAAAAATATTTTCGGGAGAAACCTTTTCGGAAATACATTCATCAAGATCCCCCAAAAGAGGGAGCATGCTGTTGCCTTCTACCATATGCTTCATAGATTTGGGACGATCCGGTTTTTACATTTTCAATCCGCCGCTTCTACACTTACCAACGGCATAACCGCCTGTCTTGCATTTCTGGCCAAAAGCCGATGGACCACTTTTACAGTCGGTGCCCGGCTGATGGTCGGGACCTGTTGAACAACCTTTCAAGGCCTTTAAGCCTGTTGTGCAATTGTTAGCGGCAGAGTTCCCGACGTTACACGCAGCGTTCGCGTACCTGCCCGACCGGCAGTTCTGCGCCTGAACGCTATTTCCAACCCCTTGTGTAAAGTCATAGACTATCGGGGACTCATATGCTCTTTTCTTTTTTGACATATTACCTCCTAAACCGCGTAACCTACAAATCCGGTTTTCTCCATTTCTTTAAGAAAATTTTTACAGTCTTCCAGAGATTTTTCCTCGGAGACCTCAAACTCATCCGAAACCAACAATGCTATAGCCTCTATATCCCGGGAACCGTCACACTTCTCCCAGATAAAAATACCCGTGGAATTTATGCAAAGAAGGTTCCCGTCCGCGGGATCAAAAAGAAGGGCTTCTTTTTCTTCCACCCGCAAAACTATGTCCGGATTTCTTACCGGTAACTTTTTATCCATACTTACTCCTTTATCTCCGCGCATAGTCCCGGCCTGGTGATCCTGTTATCTTCGAGTACGAGGACTTCATCGGCGAATTTAACCGCTGAATCCCTGTGCGTAACAAAAATCACCCGGAGCCCGGGATATTTTATTTTTATATCATTTAAAATATCTTCCTCCATTCGGGAATCCACAAATGATGTGGCTTCATCCATAATTATCGTCAGCGGGTTCCTGTATAATGCCCTAGCAATAGCTATTCGCTGTTTCTGGCCTCCGGAAAAAGAGGATCCGTCCTCGCCAACCTTGCTATTATACCCCAGCGGGAGGCTCTCTGCAAGTTCACCAATTTTCGCGCATCCCACAGCCTTTTCAAGATCTCCAGAGCACAACTCTTCACCCATAAGTATGTTATTAAGCAGCGTATCGTTCAGAAGATACGGCTCCTGATGTACTACCGATATTCTGCCAATAAAGCTTTCTCTGTGGATATCGCGCAGATCCCTCCCCGCCCATATCACGTTCCCTTCCCATGGAGTAAATAGGCCTGACAAAAGACTTAAAAGTGTCGTCTTTCCGACTCCCGAGACACCTTGTATGACCGTCCAACCGCTGTCGGGAATAATAACTGAAAAGTTTTCAAAGACAGGTTTCCCGGGCCCGTAACCAAAGGTCAGCTCTTTCACTTCTACCTGTCCGTTTTTAATGATATCCTCCGCGCCGCCTGACTCATCTCTCTGCCTTTTTTCATCATAAAAATCTTTTATGAATCCCGCACAACGCGCGATAGACGGCCTTTCCTCATTCAGCCCCTGAACAGCATTATTCGCCCTGTCAAGCTCTCCCAAAATAAGAGCCGTATACATCAACACAGCGCTTAAAAGGCCGAATGTCAGTTTTCCGGTTATCACAAGGTATCCCCCCAGTATCCAGAAAACGGCGGTATTTATCCGATAAAAAACGCTTGCTATAAATCTGGTTTTCTGCGTGACCATCTCGGTCCTAAAATTACCATTTACCATTTCCTCAAAAACAGTGATCACCTTTTCAAGCACCCACTTCTCTTTAGCATAACTTTTAATGAGTTTGAGGTTGTAAACGATGTCATGTATCAATGTATTATGTTCGCGTATTATCTTGACCTCTTCAAACCTGTGTTGTTTTCTCTTCTGGGAGGCCCATGCCGTATGCAGGACTACGAATGGAATAGAAATAAAAACAAGGAACGTAAGCAGCGGGGATATCATCGCCGACAGTACAAAAAGAACCGGTATCTTTACTATCGATAGCAGTGACGGGATCTCGCTGAACACCAGATTCTCGATATTGGCATAATCATATCCAAGGATATACACATTATCCGCGGAACTCAGACGTTTGATCTCGAGATAGTTCAATCCAAAAAGCCTCTTTGCCAGGTCATAGTTAACATCTACGGAAAAGCGCATGCTGATCTTACTGACGACCCTGTAAGATACATATGAGATCACATGCACAAGGGAATAGACTGCAAGACCTGCCAGCGTAAGCATAACAAACACCTTGAGGTTTTTCGCGAAAATACCGTTGTCCAGAGCGTTCTTTGTTATGTATATGATGGCCAACCCGATCGGAAAAGATATGAGCTTCAGTAAAGACACGCCCATAAGACCGATTTTATATTTTCTCATATAACCGTAGGAATATACGACAATGGTCCTGATATCCCTAAACAGGGATCCTATATCTCTAAAAAAATGTTTTTGTTCATTTAGGATATTTTTAGACATTCTCGTATCTCCGAATTTTTATTAAAACCAAGCAGTTTGACGTCTATATGGTTGTACATCTCCGAAAGAAAATCGAACGTCCGCTTACGGCACAAGGCTATATATTCCTTGTCGGCGTTGTCCGGATACAATCCGCACGCTTCCGGCAAAGTGTGCTTTATCGCTTCTACCGGCGATAGGTCCCGGAGATAATTGTCATCCGATTTCTCCAGAAAATATACCCCCGCCACTGCGCACATATCAGGATCAGATCCCTTCGCCAGTCCGACGGGATACCTATGCACATAATATTCTCCGTCGATACGCCTCAGCACGCTCGATTCATCATCTATCACCTCTGCATCGTCATACTCTGACAACATCCCTGCTATCGTACTTTTCCCGCCGCCGGACGGCGCTATATAAAGATAAGCCCTTCCTCTTATCAAGACGGCCGCGCAGTGCACAAAGATCAAGTCAAGCTCATTCTGAAATTCCAGAAATGACCTGTTAAGTTCATACTCTGTCAGGAATTCCACGGAAACATCGCCTTCGTAGATACAGAACGTCTTCCTCTCGCCCTCATCAAAGATCTCATAAAAAGGCTTTTTGAGTTTCTTAAGAAGTTCGGGTGACATCGTCCCCGTTTGTCCCCTGAGAAAGAATATCTCCATATCTATATTTTTATCCGGGGATATCTCAAAAGAAAATCTATCCGCGATCTCGTCATGAAAATTCACGAGATTCATACGACAAATAATACCCATGAACTCTACAAAAAATGTCTTCATCATACCCTTATCTCTTCCGGAATCATGCGAGTGCTCGGGAACATACCTTCTTCATAAGCTTCCTGACACAACCAGAAAGGAGCCCTAAGGCTTCCCTTATTGTGAAAGACCTCTGCCCGGCACCCTCCCAGGCAGGCTCCCCTGAACACACACAAGCCGCATACACCTTCGAGTTTCATCGGAAGGTCTTCCCTTATTTCACGCACCACAGGATGGTTAAGCCATATTTCTTTTATTTTAGAGGGGTCTTTTCTAATATTTCCAAAGATCAGCCTGTCGTCCATATACCCTACTCCGCACATTGATACATCCCCATTTGACAATATTCCGAGTATTCTTTTCAGCGCGCAAACACTAAAACCTTTTTCTTTTATCTCTTCGATCTTTTTGAAGGCCGCCGGCACATCAACGGATAATCGTCCTCGATAAGGCCCGCGAAAACTGTCAATATTGTCATGAAACTCAAGAATTTCTCTGAGCGTGGGGACTTCGCCCGCATTTTTCAGGTCAGCACCTCTTCCCAGGGGAGAAATAATGTTTATTTTTACGTCCTTTATACCAAGATCATGCATAAAACCGGTAAAATCGCTAAAACTATAAAGGTTTTCCCTGAATAATGAGATAATTACCTGTGGGTATATCCCCACGGCAATAAGATTCCTTATACCTCTGACCGTACTGACATACGCGCCTTTCTTTCCTCGAAAATAGTCATGCATATCTTCGGACGCGCTGTCAATGCTTGTAGACATAGAGGTTACATCATATTTTAAAAGCATCGCGGCAACATCTTTTGTAACAAGTGTCCCGTTAGTCTCAAGAAATATCTCCACTTTGTTCTCGGAACAATATGCCAGGAGCTCTTCAATATCATCTCTTAGAAGCGGTTCCCCTCCCGTAAGCTTTATCTCGGTAAGCCCCAATTCTTTTGCCTCGCGGATCACGCCAATGATCTCCCGTATGGTTATCTCACCCTTGCCGACCTTCTCTCCGGCTGCGGGGGGAGATACCCAGCAATGCCTGCAGCAAAGATTACAATATCTGGTAGGATTAATATAAAGCGACATTAGCGGGTATTCAATACTATGAGTTATTCCGACATTACTGGACTCACATCCAAAAGTCATTTGCCCTCCTCTACGGAAAGTAGTTTTTCCGGGGGCACACGCGTGCCATGCCTGTTGGAAAACGCCAGGCAGGTCGACGGATCTATACCCCTAATATCATTCCCAGACATATAATACGCGGCAGCCCGGCAGCCGCCGTTACAATATGTCATATAATCGCATTCTCTGCATTCCGCGCAGTGATCCGTCAGAGGTTCGTCCGCAAGCGCCCTTATTTCGTTAAGTCTTTCAGAATTCTGCCATATATCCTCCAGCTTCTGTTCTCTGATATCACCACACACATAAGTCCAAAATGCCGAGCATGGCACGACTTTGCCGTCAGCTCTAATAGAAAGCGTCGACTGTCCCGCGGGGCACGTCGAAAAATTTCCCCTGTCACCATTCCCTGGCCCTTTCGCGTAGAAATCCTTAAGCATATCTATCTTCTGGCCAATAGTACCCCCGATTCCAAAACCTGGATATTTTTTATGCAGGCGAAGCACCCCCTCTATTATCTCCCGGTGGACTTCCGCCTCGAAACGCATATCTTCTCCATAAACAGCAGCCTTACCGCATTCTACGGCATCTCCGAGACTTATGCTCCCAAGACCCATTTCTACCGCGAGATCCGCGATATTTTCTATGTCCGTGTAATTATGCCTGTTAAGCATAGCTTTTATCGTGACCGGCAGGCCATTATCTATCAAAAGCTTTAAGCCCCTCATGGCCTTTTCAAAAGAGCCTTCTCCCCTCTGCCAATCATGGACCTCCGGACTTGCTCCATCTATGCTAACCTGTATCACCCCCAGAAATCTAAGAGTCTTAAGGTGTCTGACTATTTTTTCGTCTATAAGCGTCCCGTTGGTAAGAACGGTAAGCCTCATCGGATACGAATTAAGGATGTCCAGCATCTCACATATACGGGGATAACAAAAAGGTTCGCCTCCGAAAAGATCCAGAGAGAATATCTTGAGTTCCTTTAACTGGTCAAGGAGACTGACTATCTCCTTGAAGGAAAGCTCGTCAGCTGAATCCCATGTATCTGATGTATTGCAGTGCTTGCATTTTAGATTACATCGTCCGGTGAGAGCCAGATCTACACCTGTTGGAAAAGGTCTTTTTTTCATTTTACTCAACCCCTTTTGGAATATACTTGAACACTATAATATCATGAGTGTCCAGCACCTGGACAACACTAAAAAAATCGTCTTCCGAAAGATCCGACTCGCGGATATCGTTGATCTCTTTCAAAACAGCATCAAGGTCTTTCTCCCCATCAAACCGTCCAATTACGTTTATAAGGCGCTCGCAATCTATCGAAGGAATATCCAGCACATCCCTGGTAGAGATGGTGTCACACATACTTACGGATTTTTTAACAAACGTTACTTCTTTTTTAATATCCGAATAAAAAATATTCTTCAGGCTCATCAGGGGATTAGGCATAAAGACCATATCACCTTTAAGCTTCTCCAATTTTATATTGAGTCGTTTCTCGGCTGCTAAAAAATCGAAATTAATTGTCCACCCCCCCTTTGCATTCAAAATCCCGGCAGGCAGAAGGCCTTTTATCATGTATCGAGCATAACCGGCTTTTCTCGTCAAGGTATATACACGACCCGTCATCCCTTCTTTTTAGCCGAAATTTCCTGTTGATACAGCTTACTTTCTCATTTCCACACTTCTCAGAGGTCAAAAGGCAGAATGGATGGGCATCGTAGCGTCCGCTGGCGTATTCTTCCTGCGTAATATCTATATTAAACATACTGCAGCACATAGCCTGGCATACAGGTAACATTTCCATGCAGTTGCCGTTGATGTTGAGTTTTTTGTTCCTGCAATCAAGGATGTTTTCGGGGTTTGCACTCATGAATAGTATTATATCAGATGATAAGTAATATTAAAAGCGCAGAGTGTGGACGTGCTGCGCTATAAACATAAATCCAAAATCCTAAGCCCAAAATCCAAAATAATCTCTAAATTCTAAATCCAAAGTAGCTACTTTGGATTTAGACATTTGGATTTCATTTGTTATTTGGATTCTGTCATTTGAGTTTAAGGCGACTCTACCCCTCAAGGGCGCCTAATACCGCCTCTATAACCCTCTCCTGCTCATCATCGGTAAGCGAGGGATAAATAGGAATAGAAAGGCTGCGCGAATAGGCTTCGTCCGCGTTGCGAAACCCAGACCGCATCTCAAAATACCTGTGAAGAGGACGAAACACAGGCCGGGCGCAGGTGACGCCCTTTTCTCCGGCACGAGAGATGATGCCATCCACATCTTTATCAATATTCATGACATATCTGTAATAGACGTGATCAAATTCCCCTTTTGGCATAACCGCGCCACAAGAAACAAAAGCATCGTCATAACAGGCGGCTATTTCTTTTCTTTTCTCTATCATAGTGGGAAGTCTTTTCATCTGTTCAAGCCCTACCGCGGCCTGTATGTCAGTCATAGTGTAATTGTAGCGGACCTTGTAATCACTCTTCTCGTCATAATCCCGCAAGTCCCGGACTTCCGCCAGAAGACTCTCGTCATCGGAAAGGACAGCCCCCCCTTCCCCACAGGCTATCATCTTATTCGCATAGAAAGATATTATGCTGAAAGCCCCTATACTACCGGTTTTTCGGTCACCGTACATTGCCCCTATTGACTGAGCGCAGTCCTCTATTATGGGAACACCAAGTTCTTCTATTTTTTCAAGATCCGCGGGGCTGCCGAACATGTGAGGTACAATAACGGCTTTTGTGTTTTCCGAACGGTTATCCACGATGCTCTCGATAGATATATTAAAACTTTCCTTCTCGATATCGCAAAGCCGCGGCTCAGCTCCGGCATGATATATAGCGTTAAGCGGAGCGCTACATACGAAAGCGGGCAATATAACTTCGTCTCCTGAAGAGATCCCCATGGCTATAAGCCCAAGATGAAGCGCTGAAGTCCCTGAATTAACACATACGGCGCCTTTTACCCCCACGAACCGGACAAGCTCCTCCTCGAAACCCCTGGTCTTCTCCCCTTGCGCTATATATCCGCTTTTCACGACTTCTCTGGCAGCCTGCGCCTCTTCTTCGCCCAACGTAGGCCGGGAATGGGGAATAATTGCGCTCATGTGGTCTCCTTTTAGTATTTAGTATGCGGTATTCAGGATTTAGTGTAAAAGTAAAAACAAAAGTCGTCATCCCCGCAAAAGCGGGGATCAATTAAAAATACTTTGATTTCTATGTGATTCCCGCTTCGCCGAAGCCCTCTGACTTTCGGCACTTCCTCGGGGGCCTTTGCCCCTCGGTCGCGCGGGAATGACGTCTAAATCTTATCCAGCAAGTACCGTAACGACTTGAACCCTTCGGCGTATTTCACTTTTGCCTGGAACCCCCGAAAGTTAGCAACGGCTTTTACGCTCTCTACCATGTCAAGCCCTGTAGGGTAATCCCTTTTAACCTGAGACTTGTGACACTTTAAAAGATCTACTTTGTCATCAAGAACACTACCGATATCTACAAATACATCCGGGTTATACCTCTTACAAGTGTAATCCTCATAAAACAAGACTTTCCGTCTGTATCGGGAAGCTACGATCGCGCTCTCCGCAAGCGCCCTGTGATCCTGATGTTCGTCTTCCGGAAAATTTACAAAGATTAGGTCCGGGTCGGCCTCTTTTACGGCTTCTTCTATCCGCTCTATAAGCTCTCTTCCTGCCGAAAGTTTAGTATCCATAAATCCGCCCCAAAATAATTTTTTGGCGCCCAGTTTTTTAATGGACTCTTCCTGCTCTTTCATTCTTACGTCGGCACTTCCAGCAAAATCACCGTACGTAGCGACAAACAAAAATATTTCAGTATTCTGTTCTTTTTTGAATTTCAATAAAGCCCCCCCACATCCATATTCGATATCATCCGGATGAGCACCTATCGCGAGTATATTCATTATTCCTCCTTATTTTCGTATATCGTTAATCGTTTATCGGTTACGTCTTTGGAATCGTTAAAGGGTTTCCGGTTGGGGCTGAACCGTAACCGTTCAACGACAGACGATTCGATAGCCGTAACCCTACAACGTATTCCTGAAAACTGTCCCCGATAACCCAATATCCTGATCCCCTAGTCCCTGGTCTCCTGATATCCCGATTTCCTATCTCTTTTCCCTTTTACTTTTTCCTTTAATTCCTCCCACTCCTGATAATCTCTAAACTCTTACCCCCCTGACAGAACAAAAGGTCCACTATCGACATGTACGACTCGAACCCTTCATACATCTGCCTGTACTCGGGGTGCTTATAATCCTGGAACTCAAGAGTTATGCCATGCGCGGGAAACTCTGATTCTTCAAGGTAATCCGCTCCTCCGGCGCCGGATATATACGTATCCGCGTTCAATGCTTCGCAGATATCTATCAGCCGCCTCGTCTTTTCAGTCTTTATTCCCAGAGAAGAACTTATCACTATCTCTGTTTGTATACCCAGGACATCTTTCAAATAGTTTATGAAATGTCCGTTGATATCCACAAGAGTTTTCCACTCTTTTTCATAAGCATCCTTAAAGAAGGAAAAATGTTCTTTAAATCCGTCCGCGCGCGAATAATTCATCTCCAGGCTACGGAGATGTTTTTCTTTCCACGGCTGTTTGTTATCTATTCCTACCTCTGTTATCTTCTGGCCGAACTCAAAAACAACGGGGACGGTGATCCATTGCCACCCGTCGGCATTTCGTATCTTATTACGATTCTGCCACTCGTTCTTCTTATACTGAACGTCATCAAGAATGACAAAAACGTCAGCCCGGTCCATTTTATCAAAATACCCGACCCAGGGCAGATACTGTGGTTGATGTATTGCGATCTTCATATAAATGAAAGTAAAAAGTAAAAAAAGAAGGGTTTTTTGTTGGACATACAGACCCTTCCTAAAATTTTTCCCTTTTACTTTTTCCTTTTTCCTTAACTTCTGTTTACTACTTCCTGTTCACTGTTTACAGTTTACAGTTCACTATTTACTATTCTA
>JAVCCB010000026.1 GCA_030765685.1 Candidatus Tantalella remota
GATATCTTTATGGTATTCCGGGTGTATTCCCCCCGGAAATGTCAGTGCTTTCATTTTCTTCCTTCATTTAAAGGCATTTATGCGAGTTTTTATTATACATATTGCCCCCCGTTTGTCAATCGTTCAGGGGTCTGGCTCTGCTCTTTCGCAGCCATCTTGCCAAAATTTATAACTTTGTCGTTTTTTTGGCGAATATCACTTCAATTCTCTGGTTGAAATCTGTCTGCATTCAGTATATAATTATTAAGTTCATTTACATTACCCGGGGAACAGGTTCTTATGCCAAAAATCAAACAAAAAAAACTTCATTGCTGTGAAAAATGCCAGAACTACTGGACCTGCGAAAAGAAATGGTACAGAGGTGAACACGATCAAGAGAATGTCTGCTGTGACTTGTGCGCTTTTTACGAGACTTGCTGGGCCCCTATCCTGAAAAAAGTTAAGAAAAAATAATACCCCGGCTTCTTAATCCCCGGATCCCTTCACTCGAATCGTTACATACCCCGCTGCGCCCGTTATTATAAAAACTATCCCACATCCCAGAAGAATGTAGAACTTGTCTATGTAGACCGCGAGATACGCGGTCAGAAGCATAAACAAAAGAAACGCCAGGTGTATCACCACTTCCATTGAACTGAATATCCTTCCCCGGGCCTCGTCCGGTACCAGCGAATGCATCAACGTATTCACACAGGTCAGGATAGGCGCGGCGGCGGCGCCAAGAACAAAGATCAGAAATGCTCCCAAAAACAATATGGGATGGGTCTTCGCGGTGACCACGAAAAGGATCAGGCAAAATCCGCATAAAGAAAGGCTGCCAAACATCGTCCGCATCCTGGACAAAGCCTGCCCGAACTTTCCAAAGAGCACCGTACCCGCCAAAAGTCCTCCCCCAAGAAACACTCCGAGTATTCCAAGGTCCGCGGTAACCGTCCCGAACGCTTCCTGTACGAAGACTATAATGACGCAAAAGACAGCACCCGTTCCGGCCATAAGCAGGAACACAATTCCGGTAACCGCCTTCATCCGATCCTGCTCCACCATATGCCTGAACCCTTCCTTGATCTCGGCCCACAAATGGCGCCTTATGGAACCTTCGATGACCTCCCTGGCTTCGGCGATCGTATCTTTTGCAGAAACGCCCCTGCCCTTCAATACCATTCTCGATATTAAGATCGCGGAAATAAAATAACTTAAACTATCCAGATAAAAACCCCACATATGTCCGACTCGCTGCACGAGAAAGCCGGCCAGCGCGAAACCGAAAATAGTCGCGAGCATCCGCGTGGTGTTAGCCAGAGAATTCGCGACCAGAAGCTGCTCCCTTGATACGATCGCCGGTATCAGGGCCATCTTGGACGGCAAGAAAAACCTTGTCGCGGAAAACATGATAAAAATGACCACATAAACGGGCAACATCAGACTGAACATCACACATAGCGGTATGAGAAGAACAAGCACGCCACGCAGAAGATCAGATATTATCATCACCCTTCGCCTGTCCCACCTGTCAACGTAGACACCGGCCACGGGACCGATAAGAAATACCGGGATTATTGTGAACATCAATAGATTCGCCAGCGCCATGACGGAGCCGGGATGCTTGGAATAGATCAACGCGATGAGAGCCATCTGGTTCAGACGGTCTCCGAACTCGGAGATGATCTGTCCTGACCAAAGGAAAAAAAAGTTTTTCTGAAAAAGGACTTCTCTGAAACGGGTCATGATTGAATGTGGGGACTTTGTGTCTTCGTCCGCCTTCGCTAGTCGTCATATCCAGCTACGGCGGACAGCTTTCGCTTTTAGGAATGGCCTGCCAGCTGACCTGTTCGCCATAGCCTTGGCATAGGCGGAACCCAAATAACATTAAAATGGGTGGCGAAAGCTGGAGCCTGCGACAGGAGTCGAACCTGTGACCTAAGCATTACGAATGCTTTGCTCTACCAACTGAGCTACGCAGGCCCTCTATTTTTCGCGTAAATTGTATAATTAAATCTGTATTTTTGCAAGACCCGTTACATCAATTGCCCGGACCGCTGGGCCCTTTAGGCTTGAACGATTCCGTTGAATCCAATATGGGCTTGTTCTCGTTGGGAAACGGCAACGGAAACGTTACTATTTCAACCAGTCCCGCGACGGTCTTTACGAAGAAGCGTCCGATACCCTCTATAAGGCCATGGGTCTTGTTCGCGATCATCCCGGAGCCGCCCTTGTCTTCCATTATCGATGTCGGGATCTCTCCCACCGCGGTTACCGTGTTCCACAACCCCCGTCCGAGCTTTTTAACAGGATTGTAGTCGTCCGCGAAAACGGGCGTCCCGCAGGCAACCACTATGGCTGCGATGATCATGATGCTTATAAACTTTTTCATTACTCCCCCTTTTATGTGCTGCTATTGTATTCTGATTTCTATCAATTGTATACAGAAACTGCACCTTTTTCAAGAAAACTCTTTAAGATCACTGCCATTCGTGGTTTGTCGGGTCTACTCGGCAGTCAACATCACTTATATTTCCATTAGCGTCGTAGGACAGCAGATATTCCTCCTGATCTTCCGCGTTTGTCGAAGGGCAGACCAGCGTCCCCCTGTTCTTGATATAATCTTCCGCTACTAGCTTATCCAGCTGTTCGCCCGAGGCACCTGCCTCCTCAAGAGAGTTCCCTTCGAACATGCCATACTGAGTAGCGGCGTTGTAGATAGATATCTGATTGGCTCTGCATATTTTCGCGCGGGAATCATCCATTATCTTAAAGTATGGCGCCGCGGCCAGCGCCGCAAGCAACCCGATAACGGCTATCACTATCATGATCTCGACAAGCGTAAACCCCTCTTCGTTTCGTATTCTTCAACCATCATTCTCCTTCTTTGTTCTGCGAAGTCTCCGCGAATCAAAGTGCCTCTCTCCCTCTCCATATGGCTATCGTATTATACGAAAGATCCGGATAACGAGTTTCCCTCAGACTCTCTCCCTCCTGCTTGTATATCCCGTATCCCATCCCTATCAGCAGTTGTTCTATAAAGAGTATCACCTGCTCCCCCCGCGCTATTTCCGCCCAGAACCCTTTTTCAAAAAACCCCGTTTCATAATACAGCGTCGGCTTCTGTTCTTCGAGAGTCTTCCGGGCACCCTTAATGACTTCGTATTCCATCCCCTCCACGTCGATCTTGATAAAATCTAATTTTTTGACACGTTGTTCTCTGACAAAATCGTCAACAGTTATCAGCTCCACTCTTTCTTCCTGATTCGGCCCCTGAATAATAAATCCGGCATTCCCCCTGTTGGTCTTATCTTCATTCCAGTCCCGAGCTTCTGTTTTGTCGGAAAATCCCGTCTTATAAGGTTGTATTATTTTCCCATACTCCGGATTCAGCCGGATATTATCCATCAGCCTGTTGTATATAAGCCTGCCGGGTTCAAACGCGAATACTTGCCCTTCGCTGCCCGATTTTTTTGCCAAAGCGAAACTGACTGGGCCTACATTCGCCCCTATGTCAAAACAAACATCCCCCTTTTTGACAAAATTGTCGATCACCCCCAACATGCTCTTATCATAATACCCCGCCAGCATTTCCCTTTCGATAGGATATACCGTGTGCACATTTACCTTAATATCCTTCAGGTACGCGTTAAAAACAAATTTCCTGTTTTGGGGACAATACGGCAACAGTCTGGGCGCTTTGACAAAGAGGCTCCGGAAAACCGCATTTGGCAAAAGCCTCAAAAAAAGACACAGCACGGGTTTTAACAGGTTTTTTACACTACTAATAACTTTTTCCATGCCTGTAGTATATCACTTTTTTCTTGTTTTCAAAAAAAAGTGAGCAAAAAAAGAGCACCTACCGAAGTGGATGCTCTTAAAAACAGCATTGCGGACAGACAGTTTAGCCGAGCCATGTGGGGATAAACTGCCTGAAACGTAACGAGGAAATTTTTCGAGCAAAGTATCCACCTTCATGGCACAGCCATGAAGGAAACCATTTTTTTTGTAATATAAAAAAGGCCCCCAGGGGCTAATTCCCAGAGACCTTTTAAAATTAATGGTGCCACGGGACAGAGTTGAACTGCCGACACAGGGATTTTCAGTCCCCTGCTCTACCAACTGAGCTACCGTGGCACCGTAAAGTGCCAATTTTATAAAAAAGATCTGTTCTTGAAGGGCCTTCAAATCCCTACCGGGTTTTCCCGGCTTGCCCGCCCTGAAAACGCGGGGCAACCGGGGAACCTGTAAGCGTACACAGGAAGAATAACACGGTTTCCCTCCGCTTGGCCTTCGGCCAATGCTCGGAGCCCCTTCGGCCCGGTAAACCGGGCCTCGGCGTCAGTCCCCTGCTCTACCAACTGAGCTACCGTGGCACCGTATTCGAAAGACCTGTATGTGCTCCATAAATTATCACAGAAATTACCTCAAGTCAAGAAAAAGGGGCATACCTCCTGACCGGAAATACACCCCTTTTTTTCCTGTATGATCTATTTTATCTGTTTCTTCAGAGCTTCCGCTTTCATCTGAACTTTGACCGCCATCGCATCCTGCGCGGTTCTCAGCATTTTCTTAGCCTCTTCCGAGTTGCTGTCCAGATTCCACAGAATATACTGGGAGATATTTATCGCTTCCTGAAAATCTTTTTCCTTAAAGAACGCGTTCGCCTGCGCCATAAGATAGTTTATCTTTTTCGCCGGCGTCTCCATGCCCTGCGCGATCTTTATCGCCTCCTGGCTGGTGTCGACCTTCTTCGGCCCGCACCCTACCAGGGCAAAACTTACCGCCAGCATAATTGCTACTATTCCTATCAATGACCTTTTCATCTCGACTTCCCCCTTTCAAACGTATCAAAAACTTTTTATATTTTTCTTTCCCGCATTCCGGCGGATCTGCCGGACGATTTGCTATCTTATTTTACTCCTTACTCTTCGCCTTTACAAGCTTTTGCTGGAAAATATTTGGGCTGTCGTCTTTTCTTCTTCTGGCAAAGCCGCCCCCTTCCTTGCCCCTGGGGCAAAAAAAATCACATTCTCGGCTAAGGTCTGTACTTTGGAATTATGTTTTGGCTTCTTTTACAGTTCCAGATCGCGAATAGTGGTATCGTTGAGATAGGCCGATGAGACGTGCCTGAAGGTAAGGTTTTTTCGGTTATACAGATTGCATTCTCTGTGAAATTGAGTGATCTCTTCGATCTCTTTGTCGAACATTGGCGCGAATTCTTCCGGCAGAGCGAGAAACTGAGCCCCGATCTGATAAAGGCCGTCTTTCATGCGTTTGACATATACGACAATGGCTTTTACATTAAACATCCTGTTTTTTAGGAACAGGCGGATGTTGAGTTTTTCGTTCTTCGCGACCTCGTCGGGCGCAGTTATGCCCACGCCTCCCTTGCTCACGTCATAGACGGCAAGCGAAACTCTATCATTGCCGCTGTCCCATTCCACTGGGTAAGCGACAGAATATCTTGTCCACTCTCTTCTCTCATTCATACGCCCATAGTATATCATAAAAGAATTGAAGAGTAAAGTTAGGTTATCAAAAAGTTGGATATATGAGTTTTTGGAACTTGTCCACGGACTTGAAAAAGGCTCCCTACTGGCAACAGCCGGTATGCGTAAATTTTCCCTCCTCGAGATCCTTTTTACTGATAAAAAGGAGCGGAAAAATTATATCGCTGATACAACATGGCAGCCACACGGCGAAAAATAGAAAAAGGAAAATGAACGCGCTTGCAAGAAAGGTGATAAACTGCTCTCCGGCCATCAGAATATGAAAAAGAGACGCCCAGGTGCTGATCAAGACATGTCCGGCATGCGGGAATTGGGTACTGGGCCTGTAATATGCTATCGCTATCCCCAAAGCGGCTAGTGGATTGACCAGCCACCATTCCTCAATAAACCCTATATGCAGTTTCGCGTTCGGCAACCCAAGCAGGAGCTCTCCAAGATAAGGTATTATACAATCACTCAGGGTCGCTATGCCTATCGACCCAACATATCCTACAGCAATAAGCGCGGCCAGATTACATTTTTTTCCACTGGCGGAGCATTTATAATTTTTGTACATTGACGCGGTGACCAGCGCGCTTAAGAGGACGTGCAGAGGATGAAGCGTATAAAAAACGCGATGAGACGTGTCATACGGCAACGTGCGAAAAAGAAACATCGCCACTATGCCGGTGAGCGCCCCAAAAATGGTAAAAGGCACATGACGCCGCAGCTCTTTGAAGATCAGCCCTTTCATCTCTCCCTTTCGGTCTTTGCCGGGGAATGCCGCAGCGACATTACTCGTCCAGAACGCGCTTAAACAGGTCGATATAGCGGTCTGCTATCACTTTCGGTGAATGACTCGCAACAAACCTGTCCGCCTTAGCTTCCAGGCGCGCTTTTTTCTTTTTGTTCCCAAGCAGGTCGATGAGCTGCTTGTTGAGTGCTGTGATATCCCGGTAATGGATAACTTCCTCCGGCCAATCATGGAAAAAATCTGACTGGCTCGGAACAAAGATCGGACACCCGGTACCCATCGCCTGGTAAACTGTCGAAGAAATGACCGCATGAAATCTGCTTTGGAATTTGTGCATGATCACAGCGTCCGCGGCAAACAAATAATCATCAAAATCCTTGCTCGACAACGCGTCCGTCTTGCGCACCATACGCCAGTCCGTGGGGCTCAACTCTTCCAGCATCTGGTGTTCCTTCGGCACAACATGCAGCAGGACAGAGTTTTTCCTGAGCTTCGGAGGGAGGTCCCTGTAGTATGAATGATACCCCCTGAGGCCAAAGCTGTAGATTATCTTTTTATTCAAAGGCAGCTTCAACCTTTTCCGGGCGGCGCGCTTGTCCCCTCTCCTCTTCTTATAGCAGGGGAACGGAATATGTTCCGCACCGGGATACAGCTTATTGAGAAAATCCTGCCTGTGGTCAAAATAGACGACTTTGTCCCACTCTATTTTATAGAACCATGAATGGTCGCACAGTTTGTTCTCATGAACGACATGGACCGTTTTCGCCTTCTTCCTCATGATGGGCATTATGTTCGCCAGCTTCTCTACCGGCAGCATTCCCAGGTCCTCGACCATGAAGATATCCATATCGGCCTTCATAAAAGGAACCGCGTCAAGAACCTCCGTCCCCATGCGCGTCCCGAAACATCTATGCACAAAAGATTCGTCTTTCGCTGTTATCCCTTCCCCGTGATAATCCGTCTTAAGAAAAGAAAAAATCGTAAGTTTGTGGCCCATTTCTCTCAGAGCTTTACCTATCGGTTCGGCATGCATCGCGACGCCGCTGTTAGTGTTCCACGCGGCCATGATCCCTATTTTCATATCTCCTCCTTAAACTATAGTTATGGATTTTATTGCGGTTGCCCAAATATTATCATGTAAAAAGCCTTTTGGCAAGACGAAACAGGGGATTTATTCTTTTTTTCCAGCGGGTTGCGACTCCCTCAACAATTCTTTTAGCAGATCTTTCCATCCTGTATCCTGATAACGCAATTCCCGGAACAGCCAATATTCGGCTCCCCACAAAAAGATCGTCTCGATACCCAGCTTGCGAGCTTCGGCAAAGCTTTCTTCCGCGGCCGCGGGCCAGCCTGTAGGCGGGATCTCTTCTTCTTGATACGCCAGGTGACCCGGCTCCCAGGGTTCCGCCTGCAGTTCCACTATCCAGGTCTCTTTTCTCATGCTTTTCGCGAAAGAGATCACTCTTGATAGATATTTCTCTCTGTCATTCCGGGTGGTCCGAAAATACATGCGAAACTTCCAAAACTTGTACCCTACCATCGGATAGACGTTAAGCCCCAGAATATCGCACATCTCAAGCGTTTCTTTTATAGGATCATGCCTTACGGAAAGCCGCGCCAGGAGCCTCAAAAAAACATTGGGATATGTCGCTGTGGTCATCACTATCGGACGCCTGCCGCCGTCAAGTTCGCGCACAAGAGCCACTTCCTGTCCGAGAAACTCTTTCCCGATAAACCATTTTTTCGCCCCCATCCGGCTCATCGGCTCATTTTCCACCTGCCAATACTTGATGATGGCCTCGTCCCGGTATCTGGAAACAACTTTCTCGAGAAATATCAGCGTTCTCTTCTTGAGATATTCGTTCTTCGAAAGATCCGCCCCGAACGCGGGTTTTGCCTCCTCAAGGACCCAGGCCGGAATAAAATATTCAGGCCAGCGAGGAGCCTTCATCCCCACCGTTATGACCAGCGGCACGCACGCCTCTTCCGCCTGCCATATCTGCCGGTCGAGTCTGAAAAAATCGAATTGTCCCTTTTCTTTTTCTATTTCATCCCAGTAGGCTCCGAGGCGGAGGATCCCGAACCCGCTTTTCAGCACATCGGTGTAAGCTACATCCTCGTTGAGCCCCAGGTAGCGGCTCTGCACGTCGCTGTACGTAGTGCCGACACGCACGCCCTCCGCGTGGACAGGGGTGCACAAGAAACACACCAGGATCATTATTATTGTTAGTCTTTTCATTTATTGCGTCTTTTTACTTTTTTCTGCCCTTGTCCGTTACCCAAAACGTAAATGAGATCGCCGCTTATGACTCGCAATGACATAAGCGACCTGAGCGAATTTATCCAGAACCCCGTCAGGGGTGAAGGATCTCTTACTTTTTCCGACCCTTGTCCGTCACCCAAAACGTCATGTATTTTCCGAACATCAGTCTTGTCTGTGCGTCAAGTGCGGGCAACGCGCTTAAAAAGACTATAGTGACAGGAACCAGCAGCCATTGTAGGGCAAACCCTATTCTTTTGATGATAGGGTGCTTTTCTTTTTTTCGAGGCAAGAGAAGCAAACTCAGAACAATGCTGGTTACAAGAGAGAATGTCGCCAGATGAAAGATCGTTCCGGCGATACGCGGAGCGCTGTAGTAAAAAACTGAATGGGAAAATTCCCTCCCCGCGCAAAGAGCGGGGAGCCACCCGATTATGGTCAAGAGAAACGCCCAGGTAGTCCAGGCTATGTGCCCCTCGAAAAGCTTGTATCCTACTTTCATCTTAAGCGGAAGGGATATCTTGTGGTTCGCGAGAAAAGCCCTCATGACGATCGGGAAATTCTCCACGCCCCAGGCCCACCGTCTTTTCTGCTTATACACATTTATCACGGTCTGCCAGAATCCTCCGGCTACAACCGCGTCCATAGACAGCGTCGTATACATCGGCACAACCCTGTATTTCCCGTCAAAGTGGACGAAAGCTTTCCAGAAAATAGCCGAATCGTCAGATATCATATCAACCGGCCAATAATCCACTTCTACAAGCGCCTTAAAACTCATACTATGGCTCGAGAACGTTACCAGTTTTTCCGGGTTAGTCGCCTCTATCAGCTGGAAGAATGAAGACCCGGTCTCCAGTACCCTGGTTATTCCCGGAGCGTCCCATATGTTGTTATTGTATACCGGCACGGGCTGAAAACTGGCCTTCTCCCTGTACGGGCAGATCAGATAATAATAGGTAAGCGCGGCAAAATATTCTTTCGTCACCACCGTGTCCGAATCAAAACAGGAACTGACAACGTTACTGTACAGAATGTTTTTTTCGGCAAAATATTCCGCGGCCTTGCGCGCCGCGAACGTTGTATTCGCGCCCTTTGCCTTAGCCTCTCCGACCCTGCCGTCCGGGTGTACTACTATCATCATCTCAAAGAACTGTTTGCCGTACTTTTCTAACAGTTCTTCAGCCCCCTGTTTTATCTTTTCGGTCGCTCTCTCTTCCAGCGCGAGTATCAGGACTACGCGCTCCGCGGGAAAAGTCCCTTCCGCGAGACTCCTTAGCCCCGGCTCCACGACCTCTCGGGATTCTTTCGCGATCGGGATTATCGCCAGCTGGTAGATGTCCTCCCCTTTCGGGACAACAGCTCCCGAGGACTTCAGTCTTTCCACTTCTTTCCGATGTATAAAGTGCGACAGCCTTTGTCCCCTGTCTGCCGGGGAAGATTTTTTTAACTCTGCGAGATATTCATCCATCCGGGCCAACCCCCGCACCCTGGCCATCCAGTCGGTCTTTTTTTCCATGGAAAGACGGAAATAGGAAAGAATAAGAAAGAGCGTCATGTATAACAGCCTTAAAAGCCAGTAAAAGTAAAACGCAATAATGATCACGGCCGCGTAGAGCGGTTTTGTGAGAGCAAGAGTCGTCATCCCTATCAGGACCGTCCAGCTTGTCGCTCCGGGAAGGATCTCAAAGAAGCGCTGCAAGAGTCTATCTTTCCCCGAAAGTCCATTTCCTGAAAAATTAAACTTCATATCAATTCCCTGTTTTTCCCTGTTGTTCCAGCTCTTTTTTTACCTTCCCCTTTGCCGGTGCCGGGAGCAGTCCCTTCTCCGGAACCAGTCTTACCGTTGACAATTTTCCCCCGGAAGGCTCTAAATAATAGAGCTGGCCCTGGCGTTCGGAATAATACACATCGCTCTCTTTTTGTACCTTAAAAAGAACGCTCTTGTTCACGGTTCCATATTCACTCAGGCCCAGGAGAACCACTTCCTGCCCGTCGCGAAACAAAATATGCGACCCTTCGTACACCCAAAAACACTGCTTTATATCTTTCCCGTCGGAATACACCCATGTAAGTTCGGGAGCTTTTTCAAAATCAACGTTCCCGGTATTCTCGGTGGAAAAATCCAAAATACCTATTTGTTTCTTCTGCCAGAGAAGCACCTTCTCTCCCGTCCCACCGGGCACCGCCCCCAAAACCCCTTCGGAAACAAACCGGTAAGGCAATTTGTTCGCCAAAAGCGCCCCGCCCGACCCCAGGAAGATCATCGTTTCGTCCGACACGCCTTTGATGATAAAAAATGTCTCATCCCCAAAAAGAGTCTCGCCCAGCGCGGGGTCGTCCAAAAGGACTTTTTCCGTTTTGTTGCCTTCACCTGTCTTGAGAAAAATACCGTTCTGCCTTATCGCGTATATTTCGGAATTGTATAGCCCTATCCCTTTTGCCCCGGGAATAAACCCGGGATACACCGCTCCCGCGCTTGTGTCTATTTTGGCTATCTCCCCTTCGCCATAAGTAAAGATCTGTGTGCCGTCGGCCGCGACCCACTCCATCAGTACCGGAACATTTTCAACCAGAGCGGTGATGTCCTGCCCCGCAGGCTGGGTGGCCTTAAGGTCTGTCCAAATATATCGTTTTCCTTCCGCGGCTTTCAGGACACTGACTATGACCGTGCTACCTTCGGTCGTAAAGAATCTTTCAACCGTTTCTTTTGACCATACCGCTCCCGGCGCGAAGAGCGGCCTTGTTTTCTGGCTGTTGAGATCAAAAACAGCAATGTCGGCCGCCGCGGGCCCCTCCACCAGCAGAAAAGAACCGCTTTTGGGAATGAGGTCGATCTTCGAGAAAGGTCCTCCCCCTATGCTCTCGACCTTCCATTGTGAAGGGAGAAGAAGAACCTTGTCCAGGACCGTTGCTTTTGCCTCCGCCACGGGAACCTGCTCCCGCCAGGAGTCGTATCCATCAAGTTCAATGCGCACGGTATGATCGCCCGGCAAAACATCCTGTATCGCGTTCGGGGTTTTCTGGTCCAGCTCCTTCTCGTCCAGATAGATGGTCGCGCCGGTCGGCGCTGTAGAAAGGTAAATAAGTCCCGTCTTCATCACCACGCTGCCCGGACCCGGTCTGTAAATATATCCCAACGCGTATAGAATGATCAGGGGACAAAATACGATGTATATCGCGGTACATATATAGAATATTATTTTTCTAAAATACTGCATATTTTTTTCCGGTCAATTACTGCCTATCCTACCTTTTCATTCGGATTTTTGCAAGTTTCTCAAAAGTAACGCGCTGCATGACAAAAGGGGCCTGCGCACCTTTTGGGTACACAAGCCCCTTTTGTCATGATATATACGGGAATCACCTCCGATTGGAGTTAAATGTGTCTTAAGCAACGCCACTTCATCTTTGCAGCGAACCGGTACGGCAATATGCGTCGTCCCTTTTCGCCATCAAGGAATTCCAACATCCGGTATAAAGCTATGTGAATAACCGTGACACCCCCCTTTCTTTGTGACTCTCTGCCAAAAAAAAGCAACCCTCAACAAAGGCTGCTACAAGGTATCATTCTGTTATTTATCCGGGTATTGTACTCCCCGGTTTTCCCCCGGTCAAGAAAAAAGACCCTCCTTTATGGAGGGCCTTTTAAAAATGCTATAAGCTCTCTTTTAGTCCATTTGCGCCATGGATTCCTGTATCATGGGAAGAACCGCTCCGACCTCTTCCTTGTTCATTCTACCCAGCTTCGCGAACCTGAACTCTCCCTGGGCATTCTTGCCTTCCCGGCTGATCTGCAGTTTTTTCTGTCCCTGATTATACGACATTATGCTCACAGTGATCCTGTCTGTATCGTTTTCCCAGGATTTCGAGAACAAACATTCATCTAGGTCTTTGTCATACGGCATGGTTTCCCTCCATTTGTTTTAGCTTTCTCTATGTCTTTTCGGGGTTATTATATACCATTCCCCGTTATTGTGCAACGGCCGAAACCCTATGGCCTTTTGGTCGTAAAAACAAGCAGGATCATAATAACCGCCGCGAATATTGCCAGCAATATTGATATGGTGTTCGCGGTCTTCTTATCCATCATCGTTTCCTTTCGGCTTCACCTGAAAGTATGCCACACTTTCCTTCGTCCGCAAAGCCCGGTCGACAAATTGCCGGTCAGAGCTCTTCTTCTATCCTGCTAATAAGTTTTTCTGTTTCCTTTATCACATCCTGCGGCAGTATCTTTTCCGCCTTAAGCTCTTTTTTTAAAGCCTTGAGCATGTTCAGGAACCTCTGCACCACTTGTACCCTTTTTTTCTGCCACGCTTCTTCCGGATCCGTATCGTCTTTCTCCTTCAGGATGTCTCCGACTCTTTTCTGTGCGTCTTTCGCATCCCCGCCGTCATCCAGGACATATTTTTTTATCCGGGCATAATCGGTTCCATCCATATTTTTGTTATTGCTCGCGCGCCGCAGGACGTCCACAGCCTCATACGTGGGTACCGCAGCAGGGGCCGTATCCTCTCCCTGGCTTTTTTCAAGATATCTTGGTTCTTTTTTCTCAAGAAAAGAATACGACCGCAGCAGTTTCTGCGCCGTCTGTTTTCTTATACCTATCTCTCTCGAGACGTACGATTCAAACTCCTCGTACCCCCATTCCTTGAATAGCTTATCCTTCCATACCGAAAAAAGCGTCTGCCCCAGAGCCATCCAGGATGTCTTAAAATCTTTCGCGCTTCGCAGAGCCTGATGCCTTATCGTTGCCTCGTCAAGGCCTTCCATCTTCTGTTCCAATATCTTTATCGCCTTTGTCTTCATCTCTTTTTGCATGTTTTTCCCGTCTGTTATATCTTTTTTTCGTTCTCTTCCGTGAATTTGATTATCTGGTCCATCATTTTTACTGACCCGTCGGGGAACATCCCCGCCGCCGACTCTTCCGAAAGCATCACCATATCGGTCCCGTCAAGTATGGCATTTGTCACGTCCGTCACTTCGGCTCTCGTGGGCCTTGAGTGTTCCGTCATGCTTTCCAGCATTTGAGTAGCCGTAATAACAAATTTCTTCTTCTTGTTACATTTTTTTATTATCATTTTTTGGATTATGCCTATCTCATATATCGGCACCGCGACTCCCATATCCCCGCGGGCGACCATGATGCCGTCAGACGCGTCGATTATGCTGTCGATATTCTTTATAGCTTCGGTACTCTCGATCTTCGCTATGGTCTTGCACTTGGGAAGTCCGGGCTTCACCAGGTCGCTTATCGTCTTCATATCCTTCGCCGTGCGGACAAAAGATTGCGCCACGAAATCTACTTTGTGCTTTATGCCATACGCGAGGTCTTCTTTGTCTTTTTCGGTTATCCCGGAAAATGGGATCTTTATCCCCGGCATGTTGATGCCTTTTCTCTCCTTCAGCGCGCCACCCTCAAGGACCTCCGCTCTTACTGTCTTTGCCGTAGAGCTCTTTACTTTGAGTATGATATTCCCGTCGTTGATATAGACCAATTGCCCCGCTGAGATCTTTTTGAGATTCCCTTTGTAGTCGAAGGGGATCATCCGCGGATCGCCGTTGTCCGGTTCCCCGGAAAGCCAGACGATCGCCCGTTTTTTCAAGAACTTCTCCCCGCCGCCTTTAAACCTGCAGACCCTTATCCTAAACCCTTCCAGATCCTGCAGTATTCTTATATGTCTCCTGTATTTCTTGTTTATCTTGCGTACTGTGTTAACGCGCTCCAGATGTTCCGCATGCGTTCCATGCGAAAAATTAAGCCGTGCCACATCCAATCCCGCCTCGACCATTTTTCGAAGAACTGTATAGCTGGTGCTCGACGGCCCCAGCGTAGCGACTATCTTTGTTCTGGCTCTTCTCATTGTGCACCCACTTCCTTTTTCCTTTTTCTAAGGTCAATCGTAAAGGTTTTCTATTTTCCTTTTTCTTTGGATATACTCGGTCCCGGTAAGGTCGCCCCTATCGTACTCATCGTTGAGCTCCCACAGGGCTCTCCTGTATCTCAGGCTTTTCCCTTCGCCTGGACGGACCAGAGGTTTCACACCAAAGTCCGTCTCTCTCTCGCCAATAGGAGACGAGGCGCTCGAGGAACGGCTGTGGGAGAATAGCTTCGAAGCGTCCGTTTCTCTCGCGCCAATAGTAGGCGCGGCACTCGAGGAACGACTGCGGGAGAGTAGCTTCGAAGCGTCCGTTTCCACCTGCATCCCGGTAGCCGTGGTATAGTCTTGCGCTGTGCCGGCCGTAGCTCGGGACATTGTCAACGCCAGGGCGGCGCTCATCACACTCAAGCAAACCCGCACCGCGTTGGGAAAGGTCATTCTTTCTCCAGCCACATTTTTACTTTATTGACAAAATCCTCAATTTCGAAAGGCTTGAGGATGTGATCACACTTTGTGATACTCTGCACTTCGCCAGAACCCTCTATAAGGTCAAACGCGGTCACAAAAATTATTGGAATATCTTTGGTTTTTTCTTCTTTGCGTAATATCTTGGCCGCGCCTATGCCCCTTTTCTTACTCGGCAACCTGACGTCCATAAGGATCAAGTCCGGGACTTCCTCCAGTGCGATCGCTATACCCTCTTTCGCGCGCGATGCCTCCAGGGTTTTGTACCCCGCTTCTTCGAGAATCTCCCTCTCAAGCATACGCATGTCCACATTATCTTCAACAATCAATATCTTTTTCTTCATTTTGGACTCCGTGACTAGTGGTGGGTTATCTGCCTCTACGGGGATTATATCTTATTCTATAGAATAGGTGAAGATTTTTATGCTCTTTGGGAATGGTTGGCGGAAAAAAGCGAGCCAGGAAAGGTATCGGGGGATCGGGACGGGCATATAAGTCCAAAATCCTAAGCCCAAAATCCAAAGGAATCATTAAAACCCAAAATCCTAAAGAAACGCTACTTTCGGGTTTTGTCATTTGGATTTCATTTGTCATTTGGATTTTGACATTTGGATTTGATCTGATGGGTGGTCCGTCGTCTGCACTATTTATATGTGCCTATAATTTACACAGGAACACTTTCATACTTAATTTCGCAAACGGTACAAAATGCGGCTCTACCTTTGAAATGCTTTATTATTTTTTTGTTGCCGGATGGTCTTCTATTGATACAGGAAGTTTTTTATGTTCTTTCAATGTCACCAAATATTTTTCTATAAACTCCCTATTCTCCCCCGCAAGACATCCGGGTTTATCTTTATCCTTAAACCCCTTAAAATCATTCATCTTTTTCCATATTTCTTTTACATTTTCATCCCTTACATTCCCAAAAGATATCTGTATCAGGGGGCACGGAA
>JAVCCB010000077.1 GCA_030765685.1 Candidatus Tantalella remota
CCCCTTAAAAGTTAGAAAAAACCGATTAAGAAATCGCTTCTGAACGGAAAAACCCCAGCTTCAGTCTTCCGTGTCGTCCCAGTATCCCTCCCATGCAAAACTTTAAAATCCCTATTTCCGATGCACCACGGCATCCGGAAAAAGTTCCTTTATCCGGCGGTACAGTATCTGCGCGTCCGCTTCCCGTCCAAGTTCCACATAACTATGCGCCAAAAGCGTCAATACATATCTTTCCTGGAATTTGTCATGTCTGGTAGTTTTAAGCAATTCGTCCGCCCGGGACAAGAACACGGCCGCTTTTTCGTAGTCCTTGACATGTTTAAAATATATCTGACCCAAGTCCGCGTTAATCTCCCAGGAATCCGGGTTTTTTTTCAACCCTTTCCGGAGAAAGGCTATCCCCTGATCGACCTTACCGAGCCTGTCACAAACGTAATACCCGATAAGCGTGTACGCCTGGATATTGTGCGGATCCAGTTCAACCGCATAGTATAGCCAGGGGACTATCTCTTTGATATCGTCTCCCTGTAAATGTATATGTTCGGTCACCCGGAGCGCATCGGACATACGGAAGAGAATATTGAAACGGCTGGTCTCGGCGGCATCTTTCACATAATGCATGTGGCCGGGATCCTCTTCTTTTGTCTCTGCCCCAACAGGACCCAAAATCCCCCGGCATTCATCCTCAATATGACCTGCCCCGCCATGAAAATACCTGTCCGCCTGCAACACGGACATGGCGGAAACAATGGACGCGCCTTCTCCAAGAAAACGCACCAATACAGGCGCGTCATATTCAGCATTCGCAACAGCGCATGTTGAATAATACCCGTCGATCTTTGGCACGATCAGGCTCATGGCCAACAACCACGCAAAGATAACAAAAACACTTTTCGCCTTCAAAGTCTTTTTCTCCTGAAAATAGCACCAGCGAAAAATAGCAGCATAAAACAATAAAAAACCGTATAAGCCGTTACCGAAAAGATCAGCCACATGGGGAGCGGATCCCAGGCATGGGTGATCCTTATACGCAGATCATAAAAATCAAAATGCGGCAGCAAATAATAGACCACCCCGGCAGCAGATGACGCGATACCCCTGGTCAAAAGTACCGTATTCCTTAAAGGACCCGAAAACCCATTGATCAGCATAAACAGCAAAAAAGACACGGTAACATTCGCCGATAAAGTCATAAAAGTAGAAAGAAAAACGACAAGCGCTGATACCAGGCACAGGCAAAGTATGCCAAAAATCAAACCCTGAACAAAAAGAACCGGATCAACACCTTCGACACCAAAAAAGCAAAAAAGACCATACACTGTAAAGAACAGAATGAAACACAGTACAGATACCACCGCACCTCCGCAAAACTTCGAAAATATCAGAGTATACCGGCTCAAGGGTTTCGCGAGAAGCGGATAGATGGTCCTGGCTTCGATCTCCGCGGGAATCTGCCTGGCGGTAAACGTCACGGCTATTATAAAGGAAAAGAACATAACAGCCGTATACCCAAAATCCCGGACATAACGCGATATCCCTTCTATCTGGAAGAAATTCTGACAAGCCAATATCGTCAGCAAAACAATCAGAAATATGAACAATACATATACATCCTTTTTCCGGATCAACTCCCTCATCATTGCGGATACTATGGCGAAAACTGCTCTCATACCTTTGCCTCGATCATATTTAGAAAATAATTCTCCAGTGACTGACTGTCTACCTTGCCTCCAAGAAGCTCCTTCGATGTCCCGACAGCCAATAAACGACCCCTGTTCAGGAGGCCTATTCGGTCACTGATCAATTCCACTTCCGAAAGTTCATGCGAAGAAAAGAAAACAGTTTTCCCCTGTCCCCTCAACTGTTGAATAACTTCCCTCATCTTTTTACGGGAAACCGGGTCCAACCCGCCAGTCGGTTCGTCAAAAATAAGCAAGTCCGGATCATTTATCAACGCCTGGGCAAAACTCACCTTCTGCATCATCCCCTTGGAAAACGTCCGCATGAGCCTGCTCCCGTCCTGCGCAAGCCCAGTAAGATCCAAAAGATACTTCACCCTTTCACGCAACAGGCCTTTACTTATCCCGAAAATACCTCCATACATATTCAATAATTCCACCGGCGTCAAATATCTGTAATAATCCGCAGTTTCGGGCATATAGCCAATCGACTTACGAACCTGCGTTTCCGAAGGGGGGCGGCCAAATATGGTGAGCTCTCCATCCACGGGAGACAGAATGCCAAGGAGGAGTTTTATAGTGGTAGTCTTTCCGGCACCGTTCGGACCGATAAAACCGAAAACCTCTCCCTTCGAGATTTTCAGATTCAGCCCCACGAGCGCTTCTATCTTATGTTTTCCGTCCGCATAAGTATAGCTGAGATCCTCGACAACAATGATCTCTTTCATCATGCCTCCCCGCGGATGTACATTTTATCCATCATTCAAAAATATTGAAGCAGATCTGTAAGCCGGGTTCTGTAGACAGGAATACCTGCCCGGTGACCATCCATCTGGGACCCGCATTGCTGCGAGCCTCATGCGACCTACCCGGAAGTTATAACGGAACTAGCCGCTCCGCACCAGTCCATCCTCACGTACCGAATTTTCCTGGTTCCTTCCCTATTTGGTCTTGCTTCGCGTAGAGATTGCCTCGTTTCACCCAGATCCCGCAAGCAGGACCTGACTCGTCTCTGTGGCTCTTATCCTCATCTTGCGATGGACGGGCATTACCCGCTACGCCGCTATATGAAGCCCGGACTTTCCTCTGTCTGCCCATAAGGCAGAAAGCGGTCACCCGATCTGCTTCAAAGAACATAACCAGCTTACGCCTAAACTCTGATACGCGAGATAAGCCGTTCGCTATCTTCCTACCAGGGCCCCTCCGCCCGGTGTGGATCCTCCCTGTACGGAACATACCGAATGGCTCATCACTCTACGCATCTATTCGTCTCGTTGTTTGACTTTTGTTCTCCTCTCAAGCCATCCAGGCCTGTCCTGAGAAAAACACACCTCACGAAACTTGTCAGCACGGAAGGCTGAAGCTGGGGTTTTGTAGTGAATTAGTGATTTTAGGGTTTTTTATAACTTTTAAGGGGAAAAGTGTTAAATACTGTTTGACGAATGATTGACCTTCTTCCCTATCCAACGTACAACAAGGTCAATCATGAGGAGTTTATTTAACACCCCTTAAAAGTTAGAAAAAACCCGCGACAGTCTCGCCGTAGCCTTTGCGAAGGCGGATTAAAAAATCACTTCCGAACGGAAAAACCCCAGCTTCAGCCTTCCGTGTCGTTCGTATTCCCTCCGATTAAAACTTTAAAATTCCTATTCAAGAGCATATCCTTGCCACATTCCCACTAAGAACAGTTTCCCAGATCCTATCCTACAACAAAGCCTTGAGATTGATAGCCCGGTTCACAAGCGCATCAGCGTCTTTATTCTCTTCCCTCGGTATCTCTATTATTTCAACCTTCTCAAACCCCCTGAAAAGATTCAACGCAAGATCAAACAATTTCAACAGGTTCTGATCCTTCACTTTATACTCGCCCTTGAGCTGTCTTGCCACGAGTTGACTGTCAACATTCAGCACCACTTTTTCCGCTTTTCTGTAAACAGCTTCCTGTAACCCGTAAAGCACCGCCAAATATTCAGCGACATTATTGGTGGCGATACCTATATATTTAGATATCTCTTCGACCTGTGCTCCGGCCTCATCAAGAAGCACTACCCCAATACCTGCGGGTCCCGGGTTCCCCCTCGCACCGCCGTCAGAAAATATCCTCACCGTATCAACCCTCTTGATCTTTTGCATAAAGTATCCTGGAACAGTTTTCACAACAAACAATGCGTTTTTTAAGTGTGGCTTCATTAATCACCTGGGGACGCATCTGCATGTGACATCCCCGCAAAATTCACCATTTATCCCAACAAGCGCCACTCTTCCCCGATTTTTGAGAATCCGGTCATACTGCCTCAAGATGTTATCTTCCACCGTTCCCGCAAGTTCCTGCCGGCCGGCGGACAATTCTTTTAGCCGGTTCTCAAGTTTTTTTGCTTCTTCCTTTATGTTGTTCTTTTCCTTCTCCACATCCTGTTTTTCCTGCTCAAAGATCTTTTTCTCTTCCTCAAGGACTGCCTGCGCCCCTTCGATCTCGTCAAACAGATTGATTATCTTTTCTTCCGTCAGAGATATGTCCGCATTTATCCCGTCGATTTCCTTCTGAAGCGCCTGGTATTCCTTATTGTTCTTTATCTGGTAGAGATCACCCTGATGCTTGACGACTTTCTCTTCCATCGACTTCATCTCGTTCTCTTTTTCGTTCTTAGAAACCTGTAGCGTCTTGAGCTTATCTTCGGCCCCTTTCATACCACCCATCCGCGCTTCCAGAGAATCGTCCATCTCCTTCAACCTGACCGGTATCTCATCTTTCCGGGAATTCAGATCAAACATTTCCGTATCTATTTCCTGAAGCTCAGCCAAAATCTCTATCTCGCGCTTAATATCCCCGGTATCAGTCATCCATTCTCCATTTCCGTTAAAATAAAACTGGTGGGCGCAGGGGGACTCGAACCTCCGACCTCATGCATGTGAAGCATGCGCTCTAACCAACTGAGCTATGCGCCCTCGTGAATTAATCGCTTAGCGCGCCAACTTTAAACGCTACGGCGCGCTTAATTTAGGTTAAGGTCAAGGTTTAGGTTTAGGTTGCCGGCTCCTCTATCTTAACCTCAACCTTAACCTTCCTCCAGACCTTCGCCCTTCATTCTACCCAACTCCGAAACTGGTGGGGGCACAAGGACTTGAACCTTGAACCTACTGATTATGAGTCAGTTGCTCTAACCA